>RFKO01000044.1 GCA_003694235.1 Anaerolineae bacterium | reverse complement strand
CAGGCTGGTGAATTCCATCGGCAGGATGTACTTGGTGGCATCCGAGCCGCCCAGCGCCTTGAGGGTTTCGAAGTATTGCAGGGTGAGCGTCTTCTGGTCGATGGTTTGTGCGACCTCGAAGATGCGCTGCAGGGCCTGGGCAAAGCCTTCGGCGCGCAGGCGCTGGGCCTCGCGGGCACCCTCGGCCTCGAGGATGGCGGCCTGCTTCTTGCCTTCGGCCTCGAGGATGGCGGCCTGTTTTTGCCCTTCGGCCACATTGATGGCGGCATCGCGCTCGCCGGTGGATTCGGTCACCAGGGCGCGGCGGACACGCTCGGCAGTCATTTGCCGGTTCATGGCGTCCTGAATCTCGCGTGGCGGGATGATCTCGCGAATTTCCACGTTGGTGACCTTCACCCCCCAGCGTTCGGTGACTTCGTCCAGGCGGGTGCGCAGCATGTTGTTGATATGCTCGCGTTCTGCCAGCACCTGGTCGAGTTGAATGCCGCCGATCACGGCGCGCAGGGTGGTGGTGGCCATCCCCTGGGCTGCCGATTCAAAGTTGCTCACCTGCAGCACGCTCTCGACCGGATCAACCACCTTGTAGTACCAGATGAAGTCAATCGAGATGCTGGCGTTATCCTCGGTGATGGCCGTCTGGTGAGGGATTTCGCGCACTTGCTCGCGCAAATCGACGCGCACGGCGCGGTCAATGAAGGGGATCAGGAAGACCAGTCCGGGCCCGCGCTCGCCCACACAGCGCCCCAGGCGAAAGATGACCAGGCGTTGATATTCGGGGACGACCTTGATGGCCGTGGCTGCTACTGCCAGGGCAGCCAGGATGAGAAAGCCGATCAGGCAGGAGAGAAATCCCGCTGCTCCGGCAGCGCTTTGGGAGAGTAGGGCGTAGGTCATGGGGTTACCTCCTTGTCAGTTGGTTGCATTAGTTGCATTAGTTGCATCGGTTGCATCGGTTGCATTGGTTTGGATGGGTTCGACTTCGAGCAGCAGGCCGGAGCGTTGCACCACGCGGATCGGCGTGCCGGGGGGGATGGGCTGCTGACTTCGGGCGCTCCACAGCTCACCGTTCACGTACACCGAGCCTTCGTGATGGACGACGGTGCGCGTCTCGCCTTCCGCCCCGATCAGGGTGCTGAGGTCATGCGCCGGACGGGCTTCCCAGGCTTCCAGCGCTTTGCTGGCCGCGATCCAGAAAAAACCGCCGGCCAGCAGGGAGGTGACCGAAGCCAGCAGCGGGTGTACCGCCGGTTGCCACAGCTGCTCCTGCCGGAACAGAAATACCGAACCGATGATCAGCGAGAGGATGGAAAGCGCCAGGTAGCCGCGTTCGCCTGAACGGCGCAAAGCCCAGACGAAGGGGAACACGCCGGCGATGAGGATCACCAGCGCCCAGGGATTGATCGGCAGGTTGTACACCGCCCATCCGGCCAGCAAGAACAGCGCCAGCGCGCCCAACTCCAGCGCCCCCGTCCCCGGCGTCAGAATAGCGATGAACGCGACGGCGAAGCCGAACACCAGCAGAAGATAGGCCAGATTGGGGTTGAGCAGGAAGTCGAGGTTCACAGCTCTTTCTCGTAAAAACGGTAGGTTTTGTAGATCTCGCCGCCCATCACGCGGATGGGACGGCTGATGGCCTCGTTGTTTTCCAGTATCCAGGACATTTCGGCGTGCTGAATCCCTTTACGCAGGGCGGCCTGTGCGGTTTCATAGTAGAACAGGGCGTCGATGCCGCGAGCGCGGTATTCCGGCAGCACGCCCAGGATGAGCACCCGCGCCCAGGTGACGCGGCGACGCACCTTCCAGTGCCACAGCAGTTTGACCAGCGTCCACCATTCCGGCTCCCCCGGCCGCGGATAGGCCAGCCGCAGCGGCTGGTTGACATCCGGCAGCGTGATGCTCACACCGATTGGCTTACCGTCGATTTCGGCTACCAGCGTCAGGTCGGGGTCGAGCACGGCGCGCAGGTCCTCCCCGATTTTGGTGAACTCGGCATCGGTCATGGGGACGAAGCCCCAGTTGCGTGCCCAGGAGCGATTGTAAATTTCTTTGACGCGTTCCACCTCCTCGTCAAAGTGTTTCATATCCACCTTGCGGATACGCACCCGGCCGCGGGCTTTGATCTTTTCCACCACGCGGATCAGTTTGGGCGGGAATTTGCTGCCCCCGGCGTAGATGTCGGTATCCAGCGCGTAGGCGTGTAAGTCCATTGCTTTGTGATAGCCGGCATTCTCGATGTATTCCACATAGCGGGGGGGATTGTAGGTCATCATGATGCGCGGCGGGTCGTCGAAACCATCCACCAGCAGACCACATTCCTCGTTGGTGGAATACTGCGCCGGCCCGCGGATGGCCTGATAACCGCGCTGGCGAACCCAGTCCTCGGCGGTTTGGAGCAACGCGGCCGCGGCCTCGGGGTCTTCCAGCACCTCGAAGAAGCCGAAGAACCCGATGTGCTCGTTTTGGAATTGATTGTGGTTATGATTGATGAAAGCAGCGATCGTGCCGACGATCTCTTCCCCGCGGCGGGCGAGAAAGAACTCGATATCTGCGTGCTCCAGGAAAGGATGATGCGTGATGAATTCCAGCCGTTCGGAAGGGAGGGGCGGCACCCAGTGAGGGTCGTTGGCGTATACCTTCCAGGGGAAGGCGATGAAGGCGCGGCGCTCCGCGTCGCTTTTGACGGGGTGTATGGAAACAGGGGGCATTGGGCATCTCCTTTGGGTGTGGGTTGCAGCGTATTGTCATTATACATCAATCGCGGCCGCTCACCATCCGGCGGGACGGCCTTGCCCTGCCCGATGTGCTTTAGAACCTGTCCGAAAATTCGCGAAGGGGCCGGGTCAGGCAATTCATCGAGCCTTGCCCTGAGTGTGGCAAAGAGGCCGTGCAGAGGCCACGAAGGGCTGACGAAATCATCACCCTTGTGTCATGCTGAGGCCGAAGGCCGAAGCATCTGTGCTGAGTTTATCGAAGCATCTGGCCAGAGGAGAGAGATTCTTCGGGCGCTAAAGCGCCCTCAGAATGACAGAGCAAAGCGTCCCACGTTTTCGGATAGATACTTATATATGCGGGCATGTTGCCGGGCATCTGGCGGTGGTGGTATCATTTCGGGTATGAGTGTGGCCTTCTACCTGCCCGGCGGTGTGCCGGTGTACACTTTCAGCCTGGTGCTCGCCGTGGGCGCGGTGCTTGGTCTGGCGTTGAGCGTGACGCGCAGCCCGCAGGGAGAGGCCGAGCAGGTGTTTGCAAACGGTGTTTGGGCGCTGATCGGCGCGCTGCTGGCCGGCAGAGCGGCTTATGTGATCGCCCATTGGGCGTATTATCGGCAACACCCGGGGCTGGCGGTGCAGTTTTGGGAAGGCGGTCTGGCAGGGAGCGGCGCACTGGTCGGCGGGTTGTTGGCCTTCGGGCTGGCCGCTCGCCGTGCGCTGGCCGCCCGCGGCGAGGCGTTGTTGTCGCTGTTGTTCACGCTGACCATGGCCGCGTTGCTGGGGTGCTGGTCGGAGGGCGTGTTCTACGGCGCTGAGACCGGGAGATGGTGGGGCATTCCCACCCTGGATGAGTGGGGCGAGGTCTCTCCTCGCCTGCCGCTACAACTGCTGGCGACGCTGCTGCTTTTGCTGGCGGCCTGGGGACTGGAGCGTGCCCGCGGCGAGGGGTATGTTCCTTCATCAGCCTCGATGTTCGGCCTGGGCGTGGCCGCTGTCTGTCTGGTGCTTGGGCTGGCCTCCTTGTTGCGCGCCGACCCTGTGCTGCGCTGGATGAATCTGCCGCTCGACGTTTACGTGTATGCCGGCCTGGCTGTGCTGGCGCTGTTGTATGCCGGCTGGAACTGGAGGGAAGAAACATGAAGATTTCTCTGGCGCAAATCAACACTCGCCTGGGTGATGTGGAAGCCAACCTGGAGAAACATCTGGCCTGCATAAAGCAGGCGCGGGAGGAAGATGCCGATCTGATCGTTTTCCCCGAACTATCGCTCAGCGGCTATGCCCTGCAAGATCTCACCCCCGCGGTGGCCCATCGCCCATCGCCGGACGACCCCGTTTTCGCTCCGTTGCTGGGCGCCAGCCAGGATGTGGACATCGTGGTCGGCTTTGTGGATGAAGATTCTCGCCATCGATTCTACATTGCCGCGGCCTACCTCTCGCGAGGCGAGGTGCGTCATGTGCACCACAAAGTGTACCTGCCTACCTACGGTTTGTTCGATGAAGGACGTTTTTTCGCCTGGGGGGATGCGGTGCGCGCTTTCGACACGGACTTCGGGCGCGCCGGCATCGCCATCTGTGAAGATTTCTGGCACGCTTCCCCGCCTTATCTGCTCTGGCTGGACGGCGCAGATCTGTTGATCTTCACCTCCGCTTCGCCGGGGCGGGGGATCTCCCACGCCGGGAAACTGGAATCGGCTGCCTGGGTGGAACGCATTAATCAGGCCTATGCCAGCCTGTTCACCTGTTTTGTGGTTCACGCCAACCGCGTGGGTTTCGAGGATGGACTGAACTTTTGGGGCGGTTCGACCGTTTTTGACCCTAATGGACGCCTGGTCGGACAGGCGCCGTATTTCGAAGAAACAGTGCTGACTGTGGAGATTGATTTGCGACAGCTGCGCCGCACGCGGGCGCGCCTGCCGTTGCTGCGCGACGAGCGTACCGCCCTGGTGCAACGTGAACTCGCCCGTCTGACGGCCAAGGAGGGGATGTGATGCTCCATCGTCCCATAGACCTGACCATCAACACCGACCTGGCACGGGGAGTGCTCACGCGCTTCATCCGCAGCGAGATCGGCCGCGCCGGCTTCTCGCGCGCCGTGATCGGCCTTTCAGGCGGCATTGACTCCGCGTTGAGTTGCTTCCTGACCGCCGAGGCGCTGGGGCCGGAAAACGTGCTCGCCGTGCGCATGCCCTATCGCACCTCCTCGCCCGATTCTCTGGAACACGCGCAGCAGGTGATCGAGAAAACCGGTGTGCAATCTGTCACCATCCCCATCACCGAGATGGTGGAACCGCTGTTCGCGCGCTTCCCGGAGATGAGCGCCACCCGCTGCGGCAATGTGATGGCCCGCGCCCGCATGATCGTGCTCTACGATCAGTCCGAAGCCTTCGGTGGGCTGGTGGTGGGCACCGGCAACAAGACCGAGATTTTGCTGGGGTATAGCACGCTCTACGGCGATTCGGCCTGCGCCCTCAACCCGATCGGTGACCTGTACAAAACGCAGGTGCGGCAACTGGCGGCTGCGGTCGGCGTGCCCCAGGAGATCATCGCCAAGCCGCCCTCTGCGGATTTGTGGGTCGGCCAGACCGATGAGGGCGAACTGGGCTTCACCTACGCCGAGGTGGATCAGTTACTTTATTTGCTGGTGGATGAGCGCTTCAGCCTTCATGACTGCGTGCTGGCCGGTTTCCAGGCCGAATTTGTGCAGGCGGTCTGGGAGCGGGTGCGCCGCAATCAGTTCAAACGCATGTTGCCGCCCATCGCCAAGCTGAGCAACCGCACCGTCGGCTACGACTTCCTCTACCTGCGCGACTGGGGGACCTGATAACTGCTCACTGTTCACTGCTCACTGATAACTGTTCACTGCTAACTGCCTCATGACCCTCCCCCCCGCCCTCCGTCACCGCCAGTTCCTCATCTTCTGGCTGGGCATGCTGCTCTCCTGGACGGGCAACCAGATGTTGATCTGGACGCTGCCCTGGCACATTCGGGCGTTCACAGATAACCCGGCCGCCCTGGGGAGCATCGGCTTGTTGCGGCTGCTGCCCACCCTGACGCTTTCCCTGTTCGCCGGTGTGTTGGCCGACCGCCTCAACCGCCGCAAGCTGACCATGCTCACGCAAAGCCTGATGGGGTTGACCGCCCTCACGCTGGCGCTGCTCACCCTCTCCGGCCGATTGCAATTGTGGATGATCTATGCCTTGTTGCTGGTGCACACCGCTGCCTTTTTGCTCGATTTGCCGGCGCGCTACGCCCTGACGCCCAACATCGTCCCCGAGGAGGCGCTCACAAACGCGCTGGGGCTGGAGACGCTGGCGCTGCAAATCGGCGGGGTGGCCGGCCCGCTGCTCAACGGCCTGCTGCTGGAGCGGCTGGGCGAGCAGGCTTCCTACCTGGGCGCGTTTTTGTTCTTCGCCGGCATGGTGCTCACCCTGGCGCTGATGGGCGATGTCCCCCAGGAGAACGCCGCCCCGCGCGGTCGCGGCGTGGATTGGGAGGCCATCCGCGAGGGCGTGCGCTTTACCTTCACCCACCCGTTGATTCTGCCGGCCATGTTACTGGACTTCCTCGCCACGGTGATGACGCGCGCCGATTCGCTGCTTTCTTACGTGGCGCGCGACATCCTGCACGTTTCGGGTTCGGCCTACGGGCTGCTGACCGCCGCGCCGATGCTGGGCGCGTTGACCGCCGGGCTGGTGTTCGCGCAGCTTCGCACCGTGCGGGGGCAGGGCCGTCTGGTGCTGGGCGCGGTGGGGATGATCGGCGCGGGGGCGGTGCTCTTCGGCCTGTCGCGCGCTTTCTGGCTCTCGACGGCCGCCCTCTACCTGATGGGCGCCGCCGACGCGGTCAGCACCATCGTGCGCAGCGCCATCCGCCAGTTCCAGACCCCCGACCGGCTGCGCGGGCGCATGACCAGCGTGAACCAGATTTTCTTCATGGGCGGGCCGTATCTGGGGGATGTCAAATCCGGCTTTCTGGGCAGTCTGATCGGCGTGCCGCTGGCCATCGCGCTGGGGGGCGTGGCCTGCGTGCTTGGTGTGGCCTGGATCGACCGGCGCTGGCCGCAATTCCGCCGTTATCAGGGCGTCGAAAACATTCAGAGGTGAAACATTGAAAACCTGGCTGCACATTCCTCCCTCTTTGCTCCATCGCCGTTTCCGTCTGTTGTGGATCGGTTTGCTGATCTCGGTGGCCGGTTCGCAGATGCAGTTCTGGGCGCTGTTGTGGCACATCCGTCTGCTGAGCGATCAGCCGATTGCCCTGGGCGCGATCGGCGCGGCGCGCATTGGGCCGATCGTGATCTTCTCCCTCTTCGGCGGGCTGGTGGCCGACCGCTTCGACCGCCGCAAGGTGCTCTACATCACGCAGAGCGTGCGCATGGCGACCGCGCTCACGCTGGCCTGGCTTACCTGGACAGATGCCATCGCCCTTTGGCACATCTACGCCCTGACGGTGATCGACGCGATTGCCACTTCCTACGGCCTGCCGGCGCGGCAGTCGCTCACGCCCAATCTGGTGCCGGCGGTTGACCTGCCCAACGCCTTCAGCATGCAATCCATGGCCTTCACCGCCGGTTCGATCGTCGGCCCGGCGCTCAGCGGCATGGTGATCGGCTATCTGGGGCAGCCGTGGGTGTACGCGCTCAACGCCCTCTCTTACCTGGCGCTGTTCCTGGCCCTGTTCCTGATGGGGCCGGTGGAGCAGCAGATTGCCGTCCGGGGCGGCGGCCCCTTTGCCAATCTGACCGCCATCCTTGAAGGAATTAAGTTCATCCTCGACCATCCCATCATCCTCTCCAGCATGATCCTGGATTTCTTTGCCACGTTTTTCTCCTCGGCCAACGCGCTGCTGCCCATCTTCGCCCGCGACATCCTGGGCGTGAACGAGATCGGCTATGGCTGGCTTTCGGCCGCGCAGTCGGTGGGCGCGGCGGCGACGGCGTTGATCGTCTCGCAGGTGCGCGTCATCCGGCGGCAGGGCGCGGTGCTGCTGGGGGCGGTGGTCTCGTATGGGTTGTGGACGGTGGTGTTCGGGGTTTCGCGCCGCTACGAGTTGAGCTTCCTCGCCCTGGCGCTGATGGGGGCTTCGGACACGGTCAGCATGATCATCCGCAACACCATCCGGCAGTTACAGACGCCGGACTACATCCGCGGGCGGATGACCAGCATCAACCAGATATTCTTCATGGGGGGGCCGCAGTTGGGGGAGATCGAGGCTGGCCTGGTCGCGCAGTTCCTCGGCGCGCCGCTGGCGGTGATCACCGGCGGGCTGGGTTGTATCGCCGCGGTGGGCTGGATCGCCCGACGCTGGCCAGCATTGCGGCGTTACCAGGGGGAGGCGGTTTAACACAAACAAGGCGAGGGTACAACCCTCGCCTTGCTGTTTCTCTGTAGGGATTATTCGCCGGCGAGAATGTCTTCGATGATTTGCTGGAAGACCTGGAAGGGTTGCGCCCCCATCACCGGCTGTCCGTTGACCACGAAGGTGGGTGTGGAGCGCACGCCCAGTTGTTGCGCCTGATTGACTTCTTCCTGTACCAGGTCGCTGTATTTTCCGCTGTCCAGGCATTCGTTGAACGCGGCGGTGTCCAGCCCCAGGTCGGCGGCGAACTGCTTCAGGTTATCCTTGCTGAACGCGCCGCGGTTTTCACCGTTTTGGTGCTCGAACAGGTAGTCGTGAAATTCCCAGAAGGCATCCTGTTCGGCGGCGCACTCGCTGGCCTCGGCAGCCCAGAAGGATTCCTCGCCCAGGAAGGCAAAGTGGACGTAGCCCAGGCGAACAAGCCCCTGGCTGATGTAAGTTTCTTGGATCTGACGCCCCGCGTCAGCGGCAAAACGCCCGCAGAACGGTCATTGAAAGTCGCTGAATTCGATGATGGTGACCGGCGCTTCGGGGTCGCCGCGAAAGTGGCGCGTCATACTCACCACGGTTTCCATCAGCGCTTCGCGCTGCGCCTGGTTGTCCGTGGGGACCTGGGCGGCAGGCTCGGCCGTAGCCGGTGGGGCGTTGCGCTCGCGGATCAACGGGCCGCCGTAGTATCCGGCGGCGAAGCCGAGGATCAACATCAACACAGCCACGATCGGCGTAGCCCAGCTCTGGATGACGATGGTCACCGCGGCCGGTTTCTGCTGCTTTGCTTCCTCCTCGGCGTTGATGATCTCCTCTTCTTCGATGATGTTTTCTTCAGGTATGGGATCGGTTTCGTAGTTCATCTCTTCTCCTGATGCAGCCGAAAGGGATGGTCTCGGCGGGTTGCGGTGGATTATACCTTACTTTCTGGAGAAACATCCTGTCTGGGGATTACCTTTATCACGTTGACAGGGATGGGATTGGGGGTAAAGTTATGGTGGGTCGAAGAATACGACCGGGAGATGTTATGGCAGACCAAAACATCGCGCCGTTGAGCGAAAGCGAGGAGATGTACCTGGTCACGATTGCCCGGCTGGTGGAGGGGGGCGAGCGGGAGCCGCTGCCGCTGTCGCGCCTGGCGGAGGCCATGTCGCTGCAGCCGATCTCGGTCAACCAGATGGTGCGTAAGTTGGCGACGGCCGGTTTGCTGAGTTATCAGCCCTACAAAGGGGTGTCCCTTCTCCCCGTGGGATGGGAGAAAGCCCGGCGAGTTTTGCGGCGGCGACGTTTGTGGGAGGTGTTTCTGGTGGAAAATCTCGGACTTTCCCCCGCGCAGGCGCAGGAACTGGCCTGTCATTTCGAGCATGTCACCTCACCGGAGGTGGCCGAGCGCCTGGATGCCTATCTGGGGAGACCGCAAGTCAGCCCCTCCGGCCGACGTATTCCGCAACTGGAGACGGAGGCAGCTGTGCGAGGCCTGTTTCGTCGCCTGGACGAGGTGGGCGTTGGAGAGATGTGTGAGGTGGTGCGCTATGACCTGGAAGATCATGCCGTGGCCTACATGCAGGCGGAGGGACTGCGGCCAGGTGTGCGGGTGAAAGTGCTGGCGCATTCGGCAGGCGGCGTGCTGCTGGCGGTGGCGGGGCGACCTTTCGCCCTGGCGGCAGAACTGGCACAGCGCGTCTGGGTGCAGGACGAAGGCGTATGACACAGAGTGTTCAGACTTCCTGTCACGGCCCTGTCCCGGTGGAGACAGAGGGTATGCCGCTGGTGGTGCTGGTGGGGCAGCCGAACGTCGGCAAGAGTGTGTTGTTTCACCATCTCACCGGCATTTATGTCACCGTGTCGAATTACCCCGGCACGACGGTGGAGGTGACGCGCGGCAAAGGGCGGGTTGCAGGGGACGAGTTCGCCGTGATGGACACGCCTGGCATGTACGGCTTCCTGCCGATCACAGAGGAGGAGCGCATTGCTCGCCGCCTTCTGTTGGAGGAGCGGCCGAGCCTGGTAATCCATGTGGTGGATGCCAAGAATCTGGAGCGCATGTTGCCGATGACGCTTCAATTCATCGAGGCTGGTTTGCCGCTCATGCTGGTGCTCAACCTGATGGATGAGGCCGAGCGAGCGGGTGTGCAGGTGGACGAGGATGTTTTGCAACGTGCCCTGGGTATTCCGGTAGTCAAAACCGCTCTGGCCCGCGGGCAGGGTGTGGAGGCGGTGCGGGCGGCTGTTGCCGCTGCCCTGCGCGGGGATACGTCTCCCCGGCAGTCGCCCGCAGTGATCAGATACCCTGATCAGATCGAGCAGGCTATTGACCGCCTCAGCCGTGCTTTGCAGGGGGAGCACAGTTTGAGTCGCCGTATGATCGCTTTGTTGCTGCTGCAGGGCGATGAGGAAATCGTCGCCATGGTGCGGCAACGCGAGCCCAATCCGGAGGACGTTTTGCGAGCGGTTGAAGAGGGCAGGCAGGCGTTCGCCGATACACCCATGCTGGAGATCGCGCTGGCGTTGCGGCTGCGAGCGGCAGAACTGGCGGGGCAGGCGATCAGCGTGCATGCGCCTGCAAAGCCCGGTATTTCTGCTCGCCTGAGCGAGGCAATGATGAATCCCCTGACCGGCATCCTGCTCCTGGTGTTCACGCTCTTTCTGGTGTATGAGTTTGTGGGCGTTTTGGGCGCGCAGGTGCTGGTGGATTTTTTGGAGAACGGCGTGTTCGCGGCGTATGTCAACCCCTGGGTGGATGCCCTGCTGGGGCGCGTCGTCCCCTGGCCGTGGCTGCGTTCGCTCTTCGGGGGGGAGTTTGGCATCATCACGCTGGGGATACGCTACGCGGTGGCGATTGTGCTGCCGGTGGTGGCGACGTTTTTCCTTGCATTTTCGCTCATCGAGGATAGCGGCTATCTCCCACGCCTGGCCATGCTGATCGACCGCGTTTTCAAGAAAATCGGGTTGAGCGGGCGGGCGGTCATCCCGATGGTGTTGGGGTTTGGTTGCGATACCATGGCTACGCTGGTCGCCCGCACGCTGGAGACGCGGCGTGAGCGGGTGATCAGCACGCTGCTGCTGGCGCTGGCGATTCCCTGCTCGGCGCAACTCGGTGTGATGCTTGGCCTGTTGGGGGGAGATGTTCGTCTGCTGGCGGTGTGGACGGCGGTTTTGAGCGCTGTGTTTTTGCTGGTGGGCTATCTGGCGGCCCAGGTCACGCCGGGGGAGCGGCCGGTTTTTTACATGGAACTGCCCCCGTTGCGCTTGCCCACTGTGGGGAATGTGCTCTCCAAGACGGCGGCGCGCATGGAGTGGTACCTGCGCGAGGTGCTTCCATTGTTCGTGCTGGCCAGCGTGCTGATTTGGGTGGGGCAGCTCACCGGTTTGTTCGATCTGGCGCTGGCGCTCATCCGACCAGTGATGCACTGGCTTGGTCTCCCTGATCAGGCTGCGACCGCATTTCTCTTTGGCTTCTTCCGCCGGGATTACGGCGCTGCCGGGTTGTACGATTTGCAGGCGACGCTTTCGGCGCGGCAGTTGCTGGTCGCAACGGTAACCATGACGCTGTTCGTGCCCTGCATCGCACAGGTGGCCGTGATGTTCAAAGAGCGCGGCTGGAAGGTGGCTGTTGGTATTCTGGTGTTTGTGGTGCCTTTTGCCCTGCTGGTGGGCGGAGGGTTGAACCGGGTGTTGCTATGGCTGGGGATGATGTAGTGCAGTGCAGTTTTTGCGGTTTTACCTTCAGCGTGCCGGCGCATATGGCCTCCTGCCAATCCTGCCCGCTGAATAAGAACTGTCGCATGGTTTGTTGCCCGCGCTGTGGTTATAAAATGCCCCCGCCCTCCAGCCTGGAGCGCGCCGGACGGATTGTGCTGCACTTTCTGGAAAAAGTGATGGCGAACAAGGAGAACGAACGTTGACCTTACTGCTTTCTTCCTCCGTGACGGAACTCCCTCTCTCTTCTGCGGGAGATGTCCCTCTTGCCAGCCTGCGTGTAGGGCAGGAAGGTGTGGTCACTGTGTTGGCGATGCGCGACGAGGCTCGCCTGCGCAAGCTGATGGCGCTCGGTATTCTTCCCGGCGCGCGCCTGCGGCTGGTGCGGCGTTGGCCGGGGTATGTCTTTCAGATCGGTTTCAGTCAGTTTGCTGTGGATGAGGATATCGCGGGGGCGATTTACGTCCGTCCGTTAGATGCCAGCGCTGCTGCGGACTTGTAGTTCGGCCAGTTTCTCTCGCACTTTATCGGCGTGTTTGGACTCGCCGCTTTTGGTCTTGCTGCGCACACGCACATTGCGCCATTGTGCTGCCACGCGTCCCTCGGGTGAGATGATAAAGGTGGAGCGGATCACGCCTTCGTATTCTTTGCCGTAGTTCTTTTTCAAGCCCCATGCGCCGTAGGCTTTGTGCACGCGGTGATCGGGATCGCTGAGCAGGGGGATGGTCAGGTTGTATTTGGCGATGAAGCGGCGGTGGGATTCCGGGCTGTCGCCGCTGACGCCCACCACCGCGGCGTCGAGTGCGCTGAAATCCGGTAACCCCGCGCTGAAGTCGCAGGCCTCTTTGGTGCAGCCGGGGGTATCATCTTTGGGGTAGAAGTACAGCACCAGCCAGCGACCGCGAAAATCGGCCAACGAGACCGGCTGATCGTCCTGGTTGGGCAGGGTGAAATCAGGGGCGGGATCTCCAACTTGCAGCATGATTTCCTCCGAAGGTTGGGTGTGGTAGCAATTATACTGGAGGACTTCGATTCAGGTGCGATGGCGGGGGTAGGAACCCAGGACTCGCAGGAAGGGGGCCAGTTCTTCCAGGTGATCCAGCGCCCGCCGGCAAACCGGCTGCTGAACATGCCCGACGAAGTCAATGTAAAACATGTATTCCCAGGGTTGCCCCTGGATGGGACGCGATTCGATCTTGGTCAGGTCAATATCGCGCAGGGCAAACACGCTCAACGCTTTGAACAGAATACCGGGCTGATTGTGCAGGCTGAAGACAATGGATGTTTTGTATTCCTGTTCTGGCTGCCAGGGGGGTGCGCCCTTCGCCTGAGCGAGCGCCAGGAAGCGGGTGTAGTTGGCCGGATTGTCTTCCATGCCGCTGACCAGAATCTGCAGGTTGTAGACCTCCGCTGCGCGGGGGGAGGCCAGCGCGGCCAGCGATCGGTCGCCGCGCTCGCGGATCAGGCGGGCGCTGCCAGCGGTGTCGGCAGCGGGCACGGCTTCCAGTTTCATCTCTTGCAGGCGACGTTCGCACTGCGCCAGCGCCTGGGGATGGGAGTACACCTGGCGCAGGTCCGCCAGTGTAGCGTTGGGCAGCGCCAGCAGGCAGTGACTGACCCGCAGATGGTATTCGCCCACGATTTGCAGGTCCGAGCGCAGCAGCAGGTCATAGTTGCGGTGGATGCTACCGGCCAGTGAGTTCTCTATCGGCAGCAGGCCGTGCGTGGCGCGCTGCGCTTCCACGGCGGCGAATACCTCCTCGAAGGTGGGGCAGGGCAGGGTTGTGATCTGCTCGCCGAAGTACTCGTAGGCGGCCAGTTCACTGTAAGCGCCGGGCTCTCCCTGGAAGGCGATGGTTGGTTGCATTGTTAGTTCACTGGTTCATTAGTTCATTGGTGCATCGGTTTACTGGGAGACGTAGTCCAGCCACTCTGCGGAGCGCGGGCCATTGCCCTGTGCGGTCTGGAAGAACAGGTCTTGCAGGGCTTTGGCGACCGGCCCGCGGCGGCCGTTCCCGATGGGGCGATGATCGATCATACGCACCGGGGTGACTTCCGCCGCCGTGCCGCAGGCGAAGACCTCGTCGGCGATGTAGAGTTGATCGCGGGAAATGGGTTCTTCCACCACGCGGTAGCCCAGGTCGCCCAACAGGGTGATGACCGAATCACGGGTGATGCCCTCCAGAATGGTGGCTCGCGGCGGCGTGTACACCACGCCAGCGCGCACCAGGAAGATGTTCTCGCCGGAGCACTCGGCCACGTAGCCGTCGGGGTCGAGCATGATGGCCTCGTCGTATCCCGAACGCACGGCCAGCGTCTTCGCCAGCACTGAGTTGGCGTAGTTGCCGGTGATCTTGGCTTTGGTCATGCTGACGTTGATGTGGTGGCGGGTGAAGGACGACACCATCATGTGAACGCCTTTCTCCAGCCCCTCCTCGCCCAGGTACGCGCCCCACTCCCAGGTGGCGATGCTGACGTGTGGCGTGGCGGCGTCCATGTTCAGCCCCATCGCGCCGTCGAAGTACAGCAAGGGGCGGATGTAACAGCCGGTGAACCCGTTGACGCGTATGGTTTCATGCACCGCGGCGCGCAGTTCTTCCAGTGAGTAAGGAAAGTCCACCAGCCCCAGCACTTTGGCCGAGTCGAGGAAGCGTTGCAAGTGCTCGCGCAGTCGAAAGACGGCCGCGCCGCGCTCGGTGGCGTAGGCGCGGATGCCTTCGAACGCGCCGTAGCCGTAGTGCAGCGTTCCCGTCAGCATGTGCACGGTGGCCTGTTCGTAGGGTACAAGTTCTCCGTCGATCCAGATGTAGTCGGATTTCATGGGGTCTCCTTGTTCGTTGGTTGCATTAGTGCATCAGTTGCATTGGTTGGATTGGTCTGTCGTCCGCGGTCTGTCGTCAGTGGTCTATCGTCCGCGGTCGGCCATGCGGCTACCCGGCGCTCAGGTTGTCGAGGATCTTGTCGGTGATTTCGGCGGTGCTGAGGGCGGTCTCGCCGTTGCGGGCCAGGTCGGCGGTGCGGTGGCCGGCGTTGATGGTCGCTTCGACGGCGCGCTCCACCGCCTGGGCTTCGGCTTCCATCCCCAGGGAATAGCGCAGCAGCATGGCCGCGGAGAGGATCGTCCCGATGGGGTTGGCGATGCCTTTGCCGGCGATATCCGGCGCGGAGCCGTGAATCGGTTCGTACAGGCCGCGCGGCTTGCCAAAGCGGTTGAGCGCCTCGCCCAGCGACGCCGAGGGCATGTTACCCATCGAGCCGGTGAGCACCGATGTTTCATCGCTCAGGATGTCGCCGAAAAGATTGCCGGTCACAAGGACGTCGAAATCTGCCGGGCGGGTGAGCAGGTGCATGGCGGCGGCGTCCACCAGCAGGTTCTCGAAAGTCACCTCGGGGAAGTCTTCAGCCACCTGCGCGGCGACCTGCCGCCACAGGCGCGAGGATTCCAGCACATTGGCTTTGTCCACCGAGGTGACTTTGTTGCGGCGGCCACGCGCCAGGTTGAATGCCAGCGTCACCACGCGGCGGATTTCGCCTTCGCTGTAGGTCATGGTATCTACGGCCTGGGTTTCACCGTTCAGCGTGCGGCGTTCACGCGGCTGGCCGAAGTAGATGCCGCCGGTGAGTTCGCGCACCACCAGCAAATCCACGCCTTGCAAACGCTCCGGGCGCAGCGGCGAGGCGGTGAGCAGGTCGGGGTGTGGCTTGACCGGGCGCAGGTTGGCGTACAGCCCCAGCGCCTTGCGCAGCCTCAGCAGCCCTTGTTCCGGGCGCACGGCAGCGGTGGGGTCGTCCCATTTGGGGCCGCCGACCGCGCCGAACAGCACGGCGTCGGCGCGGCGGCATAGGGTGAGGGTTTCTTCCGGCAGGGGATTGCCCGTGGCGTCGATGGCGCAGCCGCCGATCAGGGCTTCTTCCATCTCGAAGGTGTGCCCGAACTCGCGGGCCACGGCGCGAAGAACGTCTTGGGCGGCGGCGAGCACTTCGGGGCCGATGCCGTCGCCGGGGAGGAGGGCTATGGTTGCGGTGGTCATTGGTTCATTGGTT
>RFKO01000275.1 GCA_003694235.1 Anaerolineae bacterium | reverse complement strand
GGCCGAAGAGCGTGGTCAGCCAGTCGCGCAGGTTTTGGGCCAGCGAGGCCGGTTCGGCGCTGGTCAGGCGGTCGTACCAGAAGGTGGCCGCGCCCAGCAGCAGGGCCAGGCCGGTCAGGATGAGGAAGATGGGCAGGGCTTTTTTCTGCATGGCAACCCCTTGCGTGCGATGCGACCGGAAGCGTCCTGCTCAGTATAGCATAAGAATCCTCCCTGCGGTGAGGCGCGGCGGGCTTTGGGGGCGCTAAAAAGTTGTAGAGGACGAGCGAATTCACCGCGGAGAGCGCAGAGTGCGCAGAGAAATTCGATTGAAGATGCACGCATGAGTGCTCCCCGGGCTTTGGCCTCCAAAAGAAAAGACGGTCACCCGAGGAGTGACCGTCGCTTTTTCTGGGCGGCTGACGGGGGTCGAACCCGCAACATTCGCATCCACAGTGCGACGCTCTGCCATTGAGCTACAGCCGCCATGCGTGGATTATTCTATCACGAGGCGGGCGGCGCGGCAAGGATTTCGCGGATTTTAGCGGCGGCCGCGGCGCGCGCCACGGTGAACTGCCGCCGCTCGGCCAGCACTTTTATGGCCACCTGATCTGCGGCCAGCTCATCGGGGCCGAGGATCACCGCCAGTTGCGCCCCGATGCGGTCGGCGTATTTGAACTGTTTGCCCAGTTTGTCGGGCAGGGGATAGCAGGCGGTGTTGATGCCCGCAGCGCGCAGCTCGCCGGCCAGGGCGTAGGCCGCCAGCAAGTGCTCTTCATCGAACACGGTGACCAGCACGGGGGCGGGGGAGGCTTCCAGGTCTGGCGGCAGGTTGCCCGTCTCTTCCAGCAGCAGGGTGATCACCACATCGCCCATGGCGAAGCCGGTGCCCGGCAGCGGTTGACCGCCCACGTCGGCCAGCAGGTTGTCGTACCGCCCGCCGCCGGCCACGGCGCGCCGCAGTCCGCCGACCTGGGAACGGCCCTCGTACACTGTGCCGGTGTAGTAATCCAGTCCGCGGATGATTTGCGGGTCGAAGCGGGTGTAGGCGGAGAAACCCAGGGCGTCTATGGCCTCGAAGAAGCGCACCAGTTCCTCGGATTCTTCCCACAGGGCGGTGTTTTCCAGCAGGGCGGTCAGGCTGTCGAATTGCGCCTCCGAGAGGCCGATCTCCAGGGCGTAGGCGCGCCAGGCTTCGGGGCTGAGCTTGTCGCGGCGGTCGATCAGGCGGAAAGCGCTCTGCCGCAGCTCGCTCGTCAGCCCCAGGCGCGCCAGCTGGGCGTCCATCAGCCGCCGGTTGTTGACGTGGATCTGAACCTGCTCCGGCGTCAGGCCAACCGCCTGGTAGAACGAGGCCATGATGGCCACCATTTCGGCGTCCGCCTCCGGGGAGGCCGCCCCGATCAGGTCGATGTTCCACTGGAAGAATTCGCGCGTGCGCCCTCTCTGCGGGCGTTCGTAGCGCCAGAACGGGCCGAACGACCACCAGCGCAGGGGATAGGTGAGCTGTCCCTGGCGCTGAGCGACCATGCGCATCAGCGTGGGGGTGAGTTCCGGGCGCAGGGTGATCAGGTTGCCGCCGCGATCGGGGAAAACGAAGGATTGCTCTTTGACCAGTTCTTCGCCGGATTTGGCGGCGTACAGTTCCAGGGTTTCCAGCATCGGCCCTTCGTATTCCTGGTAGCCGAAAGATTCGGACACCTGCCGCACTTTGTTGTACAGCCAGGTGCGGATGGCCATTTCGCGGGGGTAGAAATCGCGCGTGCCTTTGACGGATGGGATGACTTTTTTCATGATGCCTTTCTCTGTTCGCTCCAGAAGGGACAGTAGGGGCAGGGTTCGCCTTCCGGGTAATCGATGCCTTCGTCGTGAGGGCAGTCCACGATGCCCTCGGTCATGAGCGCCGCCCGCACGCCGTGCAGGCGAAAGAAGTCGCCGATCTCCGCGATCACCTGCGGGTCGCTGGCCGGCTGATCGCCGTACCAGTGACGGAAGTCGGGGCGCGCGTTGGGGGCGTTGATCACCGCCGCGGTGACGCGCGTACAGGTCTGATCGTCCGGCCCGTAATAGATCAAAACGCCCAGTGGATAGCGGTTGCGTCTGGCGACCGCCGCCAGAATCTGCTCGGGGAGTTGCCCGGGTTTTGCCATGACGTGCCTGGATTTTAGCATTGACCGCGTGGAGAGGCAACCAGGGGAGGGTATAATCGCTGGCAGGAATATTGCACCCGAAAGCGATGAATTCCAACACAGGAGAGTGTCAGGTGGTGAGAAAAATCGGCTTGTTCGTTTGGGGGTTGGCATGGCTTTTCGCTGCGCTGGCGTGCGGATTGACCCCCGCGCGCCCGCCCGAAGCGCTGCCAACCGTCACGCCCTTTGTGAATTTGCAGGCGTTCGCCCGTCAGACGGAGATGGCGGCCACGCAGACCGCCGCGCCCGCGCCGGTGAGGCAGCCGACCGCGACGCTTCTTCCGGGCGGGGGCGTTGCCCCTCCACCCCCCACGGCGACGCTACAGCTGCCATCGCCGCAGGTCGTCCCCACGCTCACACCGGTGCTGCCGCGCGCGACGCAGCCCGCGGCGGAGGTCAACGCCTTGCCTGCGGCCGCGCCGGAGTACGTCTGGGGAAACCGCTATTTCATCCCTCAGGAGGGGACGCCGGTGGGGATGGCCAACTGGGCGCATCCCGATCTCGGCTGTAACTGGCAGGGCGTGGCCGGGCAGGTGTTCGACCTGAACGGCGAACCGGCGCTCACGCTGGTGGTTGAGGCAGGCGGCACGTTCAACGGCGCGCCGGTGCTCGGCCTCAGTGTGACGGGTATCACCAGCGTGTACGGCCCCGGCGGGTATGAGATTCAATTGGGAAATGTGCCCCTGACGACCTCCCAGCAGGTGTGGGTGCAGCTCAAAGACGGGGACGGCAAGGCGCTCTCTGAGCCGATTTTTCTGGATACGGTGGCCAGCTGTGACCAGAATCTCATTCTGCTGAATTTCGTCGAGCAGCCCGGCCCGCCGCCGCAGACCGCCGAGCGGCATATCTATCTGCCGTTTATCGCCCGCCTCGGAGGGACGCCGTGAAGCTGGACCACTTCGGCCTGCTGGCCCCGCTTTACGAGCGCATGATACGTCCCCAGATGCCCGAAACGCTGCACGCGCTGGCGAATCTCCCCTGTGATGGACGCCTTCTCGATGTGGGCGGCGGCACGGGGCGCGTGGCGCAGTTTTTCCGCCGCGAGGCTGCAGCGGTGGTTCTGGCCGATGAATCGCTGCGCATGCTGGCGCAGGCGCGGCAGAAAGATGGCCTGCACCTGCTCGCCGGCCAGGCGGAGGGATTGCCGTTCGGCGGCGACTCCTTCGATCGCGTGATCTGCGTGGACGCTTTTCACCATCTGGCCGATCAGGAACGGGCGCTCGCCGAGATGTGGCGGGTGTTGCGCCCCGGCGGCAGGATGGTGATCGAAGAGCCGGATATCCGGCATCCGCTGGTGATTTTGATCGCCGTGGTGGAGAAGTTGACGCTGATGCGCTCGCACTTTCGCGCGCCGGAAACGATTGCGCGACGGTTGGCTGCAATGGGCGGCGCGCCGGAGATCCGGCGGCGGGGTTTTACCGCCTGGGTGATTGCCGATAAAGCTGCTTGAGCGAGGTGGAGATGATTTATTTGTTCCCCGTGCTGGGGTATCTGCTGGGGTCGATCCCTTCGGCCTTGTGGGTGACGCGCCTGGTCAAAGGGGTGGATGTGCGCGAGGGCGGCTCGGGGCATGTGACCACCACCAACACCATCCGACAGGCAGGATGGGGTTGGGGCGTGCTGGTGTTCGTGATGGATGTGAGCAAGGGGTATCTGCCGGTGTATCTGGCGCTGCGCGCCGGCGCGCCCGCCTGGCTGATCGCCCTCACCGCGGCCGCGGCGGTCATCGGGCATTGCTGGCCGCTGTACGCCGGTTTTCGCGGCGGCATGGGTCTGGCCTGCGCCGGAGGGGCGTTCCTGGCGGTCTATCCCCTGGCGTTCGCCATCGCGCTGGCGCTGCTGCTGGCGTTGACGTTGTCGATCCATCATTCGGCGCGCGCCAGCGTGTTCGCCGGCCTGCTGGTCACGCCTGTGTTGTACCTGTTGGGACTGCGCGGCACGATTCTGTGGGTGGCGCCGGCCGTCGGCGCGGTGATCGCGGTGCGCTTCCTGGATGACTGGAACCGGCAATACCGCGAACTCTGGCTGGATCGCGAGCAATCGTAGGACAACTGTAGCGCAAGGCTCGGCCTTGCGCGGGACAAGCCGAAGGTTTGTCCTACAGTTGCGCCACAGTTTGGATTGCGCCGCCTGGGCGGCGGTATCAGCTGCTGGTCAGTTGTCCGAACGCGCGACTGCAGCAGTTGTGCCACCAACGAGGGAGACTGCTTCGCTTCGCTACCAAGAAACTTGCTTTGTCATCGCGAGGGCGCAGCCCGAAGCGATCTCCCAGCCTGCAGGGAGATTGCTTCGCCCACGCTCCGCTCGGGGCAGGCGCCGCCTGCGGCGGCTACCAAGAAACTTACTTTGTCATCGCGAGGAGCCGCTGGTTGAGCCTGTCGAAACCAGGCT
>RFKO01000274.1 GCA_003694235.1 Anaerolineae bacterium | reverse complement strand
GCACTGCTCACAACGGTAGGGAGTTGCATCTTCGGGGTAAGGCGCCCTACAGGAGGAACACACCAACACCGTTATCGCCCCCTACTCACCCGCCGAGGGTTGATAGTCCCCTTCCACCCAGGTTTCACCGGAGGGGCCAACCTCCTTCTTCCAGATAGGCACGATCTGCTTCAACCGGTCGATGCCATAACGCGCCGCCTCGAACACGCCGGTGTCCCGATGAGCGGCGGTGCAGGCGATCAACACGGTGGGCGTGCGGGGATAAAGCCGTCCCACCCGCTGGACAATGGCGATGCCCTCTACGGCAGGCCAGCGCTCCCGGATTTCCTCGGCCACCTGCCGCATCTTGGCCTCTGCCATGGGTTTGTACGCTTCATATTCCAGGTACTCGGTACGCGGCGGTTGGCCGGGGCGATGCGTCTCCCCGCGCACCATGCCGGTGAAGAAACAGGCCGCGCCGGTTGAAGGCAGCGTGATCTGATCAAGCAGATGATTGAGGTCCAGCTCATCCTCGGTCACCAGAAAAATCGTGGGGAAATCCATAAACGCTCAACCTCCCGATACCTGCGGGAAAAAGGCCACCTCGGCCCCGTCGGGGATGACATCCTCGTCCACAGCGAATTCCCGGTTGATCGAAGCCAGCGTGGCCTGCAACGCCCCCTGCGCCCTGGGGTATTTCTCTCCAATCAGGGCCTTCAGGTCGGCCAGGGTACTCCCTTCCGGCAATTCCAGGGTGATGCGTTTGACCCCGGTATGATCGCGCATGGTAGCAAAAAATAGCACAGTGATTTGGTTCATTGGCTCATTCAAGAACAACGTCGCCGCTGCGGCCACCGTGTTTTTCCACCAGACGGACGTTGGTGATGCGCATGGTTTTCTCAGCCGCTTTGGCCATATCGTACACCGTGAGCGCGGCCACCGAGACCGCCGTCAGCGCTTCCATCTCCACGCCGGTCTTGCCGCTGGTTTTGACCGTGGCGGTGATGCGTACACCCGGCAGCGTCTCATCGGGGTGAATATCAACCACCACCTGATTGATGGCCAGCGGATGGCACAAAGGGATCAACTCGGCGGTGCGCTTGGCGGCCATCACACCCGCGATTTGCGCTACCGCGAGCACGTCCCCTTTTTTCAACGCGCCCTCGCGGATCAACGCCAGCGTTTCGGGCCGCATGAGCACTTCGCCGCGGGCTACGGCCACCCGCTCGGTGACCGGCTTGCCGCCCACATCCACCATCCGGGCGCGCCCTTGCGAATCCAGGTGAGTCAGCTTGTTTTCCGACATGGCCCGATTATACAACACTCCTGGCCTCAAGGGATAAGCACATCCTTATCCCAGACACTTTTTACGGTACAGCGCGCGCAACTCGTCAATGACATGAAGATGTCCATCCGCAGCGACAAAATACCAGTGCTGCCAGCCGTTACACGGGCTTCCATTCATCAGATGTTTGCCGGTTTGATGGATAGAACCAACTGTGCCGTCCTCCAAAACGAGTTTCCCATCCGCGCGGATGGTGGCAACCTGCTCTCGATCTTTACGGAAATACAACTTCTGACCAGGAGATATCAATCCGGCTTCCAACAAACTGGCGAAACTCACTCTCGGCGCCAAACGCCGCTCATCGCTGACATCAAACACTTCAGCAGAAAACCTCGCCGGGGTGATTTTGTTGATCCGCTCCCAGGCCACCTGAATGTACTTTTCTTCTCGCTCAATCCCTATCCAATGCCGGTGGAGTTTCCTGGCCACAGCGCCGGTCGTACCACTCCCGAAAAAGGGGTCCAACACAATATCTCCCGGCCTGCTCGAAGAAAGAATGACCCGGTACAATAAGGCCTCTGGCTTTTGGGTGGGGTGCGCTTTCTTCCCATTGATCTTCACTCGCTCCGAGCCGGAACAAATGGGCAACACCCAATCGCTGCGCATTTGCTTCCCCCCATTGAACTCCTTCATGGCATGATGGTTGAAGGTGTACCTGCTCCCTTTCGCTTTTCCGGCCCATATCAGGGTCTCATGTGCGTTGGTGAAACGCACACCCCGAAAGTTGGGCATGGGGTTGGTTTTGATCCAGATCACATCGTTCAATATCCAATACCCCAAATCCTGCATGATTGCGCCCACACGGTAGATGTTGTGATACGAGCCAATCACCCAAATCGTCCCCGTGTCTTTGAGCACTCTTCTGCAAGCCGCCAGCCACGCCCGGCTGAACTCGTCGTAGGCCTTAAAACTTTCAAACCGGTCCCAGGCATCAACCACGGCATCCACCCTGGTCATATTCGGGCGGTAAAGCTCGCCCTGCAATTGCAAATTGTAGGGAGGGTCGGCAAATATCAGATCCACCGATTTCTCCGGCAAGGCGTTGAGGATTTCAACGCAATCGCCTTGCAAAATCCGGTCAAGAGCACGCTCAATGGGTATGGGCACCTGACTCTCCACTTTCTCAGCCAACTCCTCTTTGGAGTAAGACGGCATGGCCACAATGATTTCCAGACACTTTCGCGAGATATCTCCGTACCCCATTATACCCGGACGGACTCGCGGGCTTTTCAATAATCAGACATTTGCAGGGTAACTGCTCGCAGTTGGGTTGGCGAGGACAGTGCCCTCGCCAACCCCGGCACACTTTTCGCAGATGAGCCCACGGTGTATCCATCTTCCGGCAGCATGGCGATGACCGGCTGTTAGATTTTTGAAAAGCCCTGGCCGGACTCCCACAGGGCTATCCCCTGCCTGCAGGATTTGCTATAATCTCCCTGATACAACCAGCGACGAACAAGCATGCTCAAAGGAATCCACATGCCCCGCGTACGTGAACTCGGTTTTTATCACAGTGAATTGCCCTCTGGCGCGTTGAACGCCATCACCGATGTGGCGGGCGTGGCCGTGGGACATTGTACGCTGATCGCCGGCGAAGGCGAGTGGACCGGCAACGGCCCATTCCGCACCGGCGTGACCGTCATTCTGCCGCACACCGGCAACCTGTACGCCGAAAAAGTGCCGGCTGCGGTGCACGCCATCAACGGCTACGGTAAAGCCACCGGCTTCGAGCAAATCCGCGAGGTCGGGGTGATCGAGACGCCGATCGCGCTGACCGGCACGCTGAACGTGCCGCGCGTGGCCGACGCGCTGATCACGCTGGCCATCGAGCAAAACCCGCACATCGGGCTGGGCTTCCCGGAAGACGGGCGGCGCGGCTACGCGACGGTCAACCCCGTGGTGGGGGAGATCAGCGACTGCTACCTGAGCGACCTACAGGCCCGGCCGATAGGGCTGGAGCACGTGCGCGCTGCCATCGAGAACGCCCACAGCGGGCCGGTCGAGGAAGGCAACGTCGGCGGCGGCACAGGAGCCAACTGCTTCGGCTGGAAAGGCGGCATCGGGACGGCCAGCCGCGTCCTTCCGGCGGAGATCGGCGGCTTCACCGTGGGCGCGCTGGTGCAAACCAACTACGGACGCCCGGAGGAGCTGACCATCGCGGGCGTACCGGTGGGACGCCACATCCAGCCGCCGGATTATCAGCCGCACCGCGAGGGCGGCTCGGTGATGATCATCCTGGCCACCGACGCGCCTTTGGACAGCCGCCAATTGGAACGCCTGTGCCGCCGCGCCACCTTCGGCCTGGCGCGCAGCGGCAGCCTGTGCCACGGTCGCAGCGGCGATTTCGTCATCGCTTTCAGCACCGCTTACCGCATCCCCGACCGTCCGCAGGAACTGGTGACCACCCGCCCGGCCTACCACCTGCAACCGGTGTTGCACCGCTTCTCACAGGCCGTGATCGAAGCCGTGGAAGAAGCGATCTACAACAGCCTGTTCATGGCCGAGACCATGACCGGGCGCGACGGCCACATCCGTTATGCCCTGCCGGTGGATGAAGTTCTGCGGCTGATGAAAACCTACGGCAGGCTGTGACCTCAGGATGCTGTTATGAACCAGAACCAACCCCCTCTGTGGTTCCCGCTGATTTTCATGATCGTTGGGCTGCTGGTCATGCTGGTCGGCGTGGGAATCATCCCGGTCATACCCGAAAGCGTGCATGGGCCGCTGTGGTTGCTCACCACCTTCGGGTTGATGTTCCTGAGCGCAGGATTAGGCCTGCTGGCGATGTCAGGAGAAAAGGGGGAGGACTCGCTGGCGCGCCACATCTTGCAATGGATTGCCCTGACCATCACGATTGGAAGCTTCTCCACCCTCTTCCTGTGGGTCGGCTTTGGGCCAGGAGAGCGCGAGTTCAGCGGGGGGCTGTCCCTCGGGCCGCTCTCCTTCGGCCAGAGCGGCAATGAGATGATAGGGCGGTGCATGTTCGGCGGTTTTGGCCTGTTCGCCGCGCTGATGGCGCTGTATTTCTTCGTCACCAAACTCTGGCAAATCGTTGACCTGATCGCCCG
>RFKO01000043.1 GCA_003694235.1 Anaerolineae bacterium | reverse complement strand
GCTTTCCATGCTGGCGTGGGACGCCCTTTCGCCACGCCTGGGAGTGGGGCTTACCTCTGCAAGTAGTCCCGAGGTGTGGGCCCGCCGTCTGGGAGCAGGATGGTATCTGGACTGGCGCGTTCTGCCGCGTTACCCTGAACAGAAGCCGCAGCACTGGCAGATGATCCGCCTGGGGCGCGGGTGTATCTATCCCCGCCCGGAGGCGGTTGCCTGGCTGGCGGCGCGTTACACCGGTAATGTGTGGATCATCGGTAACGAACCGGATAACCCCTGGCAGGATAACGTCACGCCGGAGGAGTATGCTCAGGTTTACCATCGCCTTTACACGATAATTAAGTCTGCCGACCCACATGCCAGCGTTGCGGTGGCCGGGGTGACCCAGGCGACGCCGCTGCGGCTGGCGTATCTGGATCGCGTGCTCTCTGCCTATCAGGCGCTTTATGGCGAACCGCTTCCGGCGGATTGGTGGACGTTGCACGGCTTTGTTCTGCGCGAGGAGCGGGATAACTGGGGCGCAGGTATTCCGGCGGGGTTTCCTCATCTGTCCCAGGGAAGATTGTATTCCTTTGCCGACGGTATGCGGGTGGACCACTTTGTCAGGCAGGTGTGGGACTTTAGGGCGTGGATGGCGCGCAACGGTTATCGCCATACACCTCTGGCGCTTACCGAGTTCGGCATCCTGGCGCCTTCCGATGCTTATTCCTCGCAAGAGGTGGCAGACTACCTGCAGGCAACGTTTTCCTGGCTGGCGAGCGCGACAGACCCTCAGATTGGATTGCCTGCGGATGGAAACCGTCTGGTCCAGCGCTGGGCCTGGTTTAGTTTATACGATCCGTTGTATCCGGCCTCTAATCTTGGAAATTTACCGGCAGATGGGTTGACGCTCGCCGGTTGGACATTCCGCCGCTTTGCGCTCACCTTGGGCCGTTGAGGAAATCATCCAACGCCGGCAAAATCGTCAAGAGACGCTTTACACGAAGCGTCTCTTTTGCTTTTGCGCAGGGTGTTCGAGTTTGCAATCTCCGGCCTGAGCTGCTGGTATAATCGGGGTATGGCACGCAAGAAATCTCCCACAGACCTTTCGGTAGAGGAACTGCGCCGTTTGCTGGTGGAAAAGCAGCGCCAGGCGCGGCAGGAGCGCCTGGAACGCTTTCGGGCCACCGGTCGGGTGGTCACCCTGGAATCTGACCTGGAGGCCCCGCGGCTGGACAGCCTGCGCGCCGGTCCGTTGCTGGGAGAGGAGGTCGAGCCGGTCAGCAAGCGCCGCCGCACGCTGGATTACTTTTTGCTGGCGGTGGAGATTCTGGCGGTGATCGGTTTGATTTTCGTGTTGTTCAACGGGCTGGAGGTGATCCGCGAACTCAACCGGCAGGTGGCACAATCGCTGGAGCAGCCCACCCTCACCCCTACGCCGCCGATACGTGCGGTGGTGCTGCCTTCCGGACATACGCCCCCGATTGACGGCGTGGCCCGCCCGAACGAAGCCGAAATCCCGGAGCATTTGCGGCCGCTGGTGCAATCGCTGGCGAACATACCGGTACCCACCCCCGGGCCGGAGCAGGCGCGTCGCATTCAGATCCCCGCCATCGGGGTGGATGCCCCTATTGTGCAGGGCGATGGCTGGGAGCAGTTGAAGAAAGGCGTGGGGCAGTTCATCGGCTCGGCCAATCCGGGAGAGAAGGGGAATCTGGTGCTCTCGGCGCACAACGATATTTTCGGTGAAATTTTCCGCCACCTCGATCAGCTGGAACCCGGCGATGAAATCATCATTCACACGCAGCGGCAGGTTTATGTATATGTGGTCTCGGAGACCGAGATCGTCGAGCCGACGCAGGTGGAATTTCTGGACGCCACCGACGAACCGGTGATCACCTTGATTTCCTGTTACCCCTATCTGGTGGATACCCAGCGCATCATTGTGCGAGGCAACCTGAAGAGTGGAGGATAAATCGATTCAGACCACACCCTCTGGGCAGTGGAGCGGAGAGGTCAAAACCGTCGTCGGCCTGACGCTGGTGGCGCTGTTGGCCGCGCTGCTGATTCGCTTTCGCTCCATCCTGCCTCCCCTGTTGGTGACCTTCATTCTGACCTATCTGCTCCACCCGGTCGTCGAATGGCTCAGCCGACCGAAATGGCTCTCCTGGCGGGCCGCGGTCAATATCGTGTTTTTCTTGCTCACCCTGCTGACCATCTCGGCCTTCACCGCCATCGGGGTGGTGGTGGTGCAGCAGTTGCAAAACCTGATTCGGTTGCTGAACACTTTCATCAACCAGTTGCCCGCCCTGGCGCTTGAGTGGTCAACGCAAGTGTTCATTTTTGGCCCCTTCCAGGTCAATATGGCCGATTACTTGCAGAATGTGGATTTGCAAGCCACGGTGCAGCAGGTGATTTCAGTGGTGCAGCCGCTTTTAGGACAGGCCGGGGGGGTGCTGGCCACCCTGGCCGCGGGGACGGCCAGCCTTGTGGGGCAGGTGTTCTTCATCCTGCTGATTTCGTATTTCATTCTGGGGGATATGGGCAAAGTGCGCGAGAACATCGGGCCGATCGAGTTCCCGGAAAGCCTGGCCTACGATTTGCAGCGCATGGGGCGCGAACTGGGGCGCATCTGGAACGCCTTTCTGCGCGGGCAGGTGGTGTTGTTCGCCCTGACTGCGCTGGTGTATCTGGTGCTGCTGACCGTGCTGGGCGTGCGCAATGTGTTCGTGCTGGCGCTGCTGGCCGGGCTGGCGCGCTTCGTCCCTTACATCGGTCAGTGGGTGACGTGGGGGGTGTTGGTCGTGGTCACGTTGTTTCAGGAGAATATCTTTGGCCTGCAACCCTGGCAGTTTACCCTGCTGGTGGTCGGCCTGGCGCTGGTGGTGGATCAGGTGATGGACAACCTGGTCGCGCCGCGCATTCTGGGCGAGACGCTGGGGGTGCATCCCGCCGCCGTGTTGGTGGCGGCCATCATTGCACTGAACCTGTTGGGGCTGGTGGGGGTGGTGCTGGCCGCGCCGGTTTTGGCGACCTTGACGCTGGTAGGGCGCTATGTGCTGCGTAAAATGCTCGACCTCGATCCCTGGCCGCAGGATGAGAGGCGCGCGCCGCGCCCGCTGTGGTCTCCGCCCACCTGGCTGTTGAAGGTCGGCGCTCGTCTGCGGCGAGGGGCAAAAAAAATCGCCGCCCGCAGGCGGCGATAGCAATCCCTCTTTTCCGGTTTACTGCTCGAAGATCCAGCTGTCGAGTGCCCGGTTCCATTCCACCAGTTCTTCAGGGCGGAACCACAAGGCGGTTTCCTTTTCTCCGTTTTCCACACTGTCGGAGGCGTGGGTCAGGTTGCGGCCGATCTCCAGCCCAAAGTCGTGGCGCACCGATCCGGGGGCGGCTTCCGTGGGGCGGGTGGCGCCCATGGTCTGCCGTACGGCGGCCACCGCGTTCGGGCCGCTCCAAACCATCGCCATCACCGGCGCGGAGGTGATGTATTCGATCAGTCCATCGTAGAACGGTTTGTCTTTGTGAATGGCGTAGTGCTTTTCGGCCAGCTCCTTGCTGACCCATATGAATTTGGCGGCGATCAACTTCAGGCCGCGCTGTTCCAGCCGGCGGATGATTTCGCCAATCAGCCCGCGTTGAACGCCGTCGGGTTTGACGAGTACCAGTGTTTTTTCCATCATGAGGCTCCTTTGCGATAAAAAGGTGACAGACGCTTTCTGGCGGCTGTCACCTGATATTCTCCGGGTTGAATTTTACCAGATTACTGCTGGGAGAGCAGCTGTTCGACGCGCGTGTACGTATCCAGCGCTTCCTGCAGGCGGTCGAGGCGGGTGTAAGCGTCGCCCAGCGTTTGTAACACGTCGGGGTTATCCGGGTATTGGCCGGCGGCATATTCCAGGTCGGTGGCCACTTCTTCCAGCCGTTTGCCTTTCTTGATCAACCAGGCGTAGATGTTGAGCGCCGCTCCCAGCTGGCCGCTTTGCAGATGCTGGCGCGCAGCCAGATGGCGGGCGTGATAGTCGTCCTTGGGGGTTGCCGGCATCTCTGGCAGTGGGGCTTTGGGCTGTGGCTGGGGTTGAGGCGCAGGAGCGGCCGTTGCCGGCGCCGGCGTGCGGATTTCGGTGTATTGTTGCAGGATGGCCACGGCTTCGTCGTCCAGACCGGGCACGCGGCGCACCGCCTGGAAGTCTTTGTAGGGGCCGTGGGCCTCGCGATAGGAAAAGACCAGCTGTGCCCGTCGGAAGCCCATGCCGGGCAGGCGTTCCAGTTCGGTCAGCGTGGCGCTGTTGAGGTCGAGTTTGCCTTCCGCCGGGGCGGGCGCTTCTGCGGGCTGGCGCGCTTCGATTTCGGCCTGAATCTCTGCGCGCGAAGGCACGTCTTTGCCGAATTCGACGATCCAGGTGGCGTCCGGCGGCGGGGCTTCCTCCGCCGCACCTTCGACCCAATCGGGGATTTCTTCCAGGGTGGATTCGACCGCTTCTTCCAGCGTGGGGCTGGCTTCAGCCCGGCGCAGCCATTCCGGCAGTTCCTCCTCCGCCGCGGGCGCGGGTTCCGCTGCGGCTGGTTCGCCCGCCTCCGGGGCGGCGCTTTCCGCCTCTGGCTGCGGTTGCTCTGGCGCGGCTTCGACCTCCTCAGGCGCTTCGGCGGCAGGCGGTTCGATCGGCGCGGCCATGGCGCTTTCCGCCAGCCATTCAGGTACATCCCCTGCTGGGGGAGGCGTTTCGGCGGCCGGTTCTTCGGCGATCTCCGCCATCGGCGTCTCAGCCTCTTGCAGCCATTCGGGGAGCGTTTCCTCAGCTTCGGACTCTGCTTCGGCGAGCGGTTTGCTCTCGGCCGCAGGCGTTTCTTCGACTTGCAGCCATTCCGGCCACTCGCCACCTTCGATTGGCTGCTCCTCTGTGGCTGCCTCGCTTTCTGTTTCCTGCAGCCATTCCGGGGTAGGAGTCTCCTCTTCGGCGGCAGGGGCCTGCTCTTCGATCTCACGCAGCCATGCGGGGGTGGGGCTTTCCTCGGCTGGCCCTTTGTCTTCTGCCCCGGCTTCCTCGGGGGACGGCGCGGGCGTTTCGCTCACCGGCTGCCAGTCCGGTGTGACCTGCGGGCGGTCCTCCGGCCGGGTGACCAGTTCTTCCTCCGGCACGCCGCGTTTGGCGGCCAGGCTTTCCAGCCACGCCATGGCGGCATCGGGATCGGATAGATCCACCGGCGGTTCGGCTGACGGCGTTTCGTCCGTTGGCTTTTCTTCGGGGGGTAACGGTTCTTCGCTCATAGGCACACGCTCACTGACGGGGGCCGCCTCCTGCAGGCCTTCTCTTGCCTCCGCTTGTTCTTCTCCCAGGCCGCTCAGCCAGTCGGGGACTTCGCTTTCGAGGGTGGGCTGCTCGGCCGTGGGTGCTTCTTCGGCGGAGGCTTCTTCCTCCAGGCCGCTCAGCCAGTCGGGGACTTCGCCTTCGAGGGTGGGCTGCTCGGCCGCGGGCGCTTCTTCGGCGGGGGCTTCTTCTTCGAGGCCGCTCAGCCAGTCGGGGACTTCTCCCTCGGCGGGTTGTTCTCCCCCGACTTCTTTCAGGATGTCGGTG
>RFKO01000273.1 GCA_003694235.1 Anaerolineae bacterium | reverse complement strand
GGATGTTCTGGGACGTTCTGTTCGCCGTTCGTGCCGGCCAGACGGATGCTCAACCGCGGCAGATTGAGCGCGGTGCGGATTTCGTGAACGGCGGTTTGCAACACGGTTTCCAGGTCGAGTGAGGCGCGGATGCGGCTGGTGATCTGCCCGGTGATCTGCTCGAAGGCGGCGCGGCGTTGCGTCTCTTCGAGCAGGCGGGCGCTCTCCAGCGCCAGCCCGAGTTGTTCGCTCAGGTCCTGCAACAGGCTGATTTCTTCCTGCCGCCATCTTCCCTGCTCGGGCGGTTTCTTCAGCCTCAAAACACCCACCTGCTGCCCGCGCACGCTGAGCGGCACGCGCAATACCGTGGGGTCTTCTGTTTCTACCGCGGGGGTGGAGAGGCGGTAAGGTTCTTCCTTGCCGGCGCCATCCGGCCGCAGCGGCAGGATCAGTCCCTCGGAGGTGGCCACGTACCCCCGCCTGGCGCTGTGTTGCAGGAAGCGCTGCCAGGCGCGGGCGGTGCTCTCGCCAAAGGCGCTCTCCAGCGCGGCGAGCGCCTGCTGGCTTTCCTGGAACAGGCGGGCGTTTTCGATGGCGATGGCTACCTGGTCGGCCAGAATGCGCAGGATGGCGATATCTTCCTGGGTGAAGGCTGCCTCCTGGGTGGACTGGATGTCCAGCACGCCCAGCGTTCTTTCGGCGGCGATCAGCGGGATGGCCATCTCCGAGCGCGTTTCGGGCAGGTCGGGGTTGTCGAAGAACACCGCGTCCTCGCCGACGTCGAGGGCGATGCGCGCCGTTCCGGTGGCCGCGGCGAAACCGACGATGCCCTGTTCGCCGACTTTGAGCCTGTGCCCGCGCGCCAGCATACGGCGACCGCCGGGGCTGTTGCTGGCGCGCAGCACGGCGTATTCACGATGCTCGTCCAGCAGGAAGATGCCCACGTGGTAAAAACCAAACCGGTCGCTGATCAAATGAGCCACCCGCTCCAGCAGCGTATTCAGGTCGCGAATCGCGGTGATGGCGCTACCCAATTCGGCCGCGGTCTGAATTTCCTCGCTGCGGCGGGCCAGTTCCCGCGTGCGCTCGGCCACGCGGCCTTCCAGCTCTTCGATGGATTGCTGCAGACTTTCGGTCATGAAGTTGAAGTTGCGCGCCAGCGCTCCGATTTCGTCTTGCAGCGCAACGTGGACGCGCCGGGTCAGATTCCCCTGCGCGACTTCCTGAGCCGCCTGGCTGATCTCGAGGATGGGGTCTGCGGTCTGGCGGCTGAGGTAATACACGCCGACGGCCAGTAAGGTGATCAGCGCAGCGCCGATCAGGAAGGTGTTGCGTCCCAGCGTCCGGGCCGGAGCAAAGGCTTCCTGCTGGCTGATTTCGACCAGCAGGGCGACTTCCTGCTCCGGCAGCCAGCGGAAAGCGCCTAACACCGGCGTGCCCAGGTAGTTCTGGTATCGACCGACGCCGTCCTCGCCGCTCAGGGCGGTGTCGATGCCCACGGTGTGCACGCCGCGCGGGAAAGCGCGCGCCCCGAATTGTGCCTGCGTGATGAAGTTGTTGAATTTGTCCACCAGGTAGGTCTCGCCGGTTTCTCCCAGCCCGCTGCGTTCTTGCAGGATGGTGTTGAGTGCATCCATGTTCAGATGCACCGCCAGCACGCCGAGCAGTGTTCCCTCGTCGTTCAGGATGGGCGTGGCAATGGTGACGGTTGTCTCGCCGGTCAGCGGCGAGGGGTAGAAGTGCTGGGTGTAGGTGGCTTTGCGTCCCTGGGTGTAGTATTCGTCGGTGGTGCGGTAGCTGCCTTCGTTGGCTGGGGTTGTGGAGACCAGCACCTCGCCGCCAACCGGACTCATCAGGAACGCTTCGGCGATTTCCTCCTCATGGGCGCGGTAAGAACGGAGAAATGTGCGCAACGTATCCCGCGCGGTGAAATAGCTCTGCGAATCCGGTGTGGCGCTTTGCATCTTCTCCAGCCCGCTTGCAATCTGAGAGGATTGAGATAACACCAGCAGGGACTCCTGCTCGTGTTCCAGCCAGCGTAGCATGGCGTCCTCTTTCAGCGTGGCGACGCTGTCCAGCTGGGTGTACACCGAGCGGGTGAGCGTGGCGCGCGCCAGCAAGAAAGCGGCCAGCGCGGTGAGCGCGCCGCCCAAAACGGAGATGATCAAGAATTGAAAAACCAGACGAGCGACAAAACTGGTGCGGAAGAAGCGCATGGTAACCCTCAGGGGGCGGCAAACTTGAAGAACGTGAAGGCGCCGTCGCGCACCTGCAGGATGACGGCGCTTTTCACCGGGTCGCCGCTGCCGCGGAACTGCATTTGCCCGGTTACTCCGTTGAAGGATTCGATCGAAGCCAGCCCGGCTCGAATGGCGTCGGGTTCGATCGAGCCGGCGGATTGAATCGCCTGGAAGAGCAGCCCGAAAGCGTCGTAGGTCAGCGCGGCCACGTCATCTGGTGTGTGGCCGTACAATGCCTGATATTGGGCGATGAAAGTGCGTGCGGGTTCTTCGGCGATGTCGGGAGCGTAGTGTGTGCTGAAGAACGCGCCTTCCAGGTCGGCGCGGTCGGCCTCTGCGATTGTGCCCCAGGCGTCAGACCCCAGCAAGGGGATATCCAGGCCGATCTGCCGCGCCTGT
>RFKO01000272.1 GCA_003694235.1 Anaerolineae bacterium | reverse complement strand
TCGGCGAACGCCTGGACGGTGCGCTGAACGGCGGCGTCGTCAATCCAGTAATGGGTGACCAGGCGGAAGCGGCGCTCGCCAACCGTTCCCACCCGGATGCCGTGCTCCGCCAGCCTGGCGGCGGTTTGGGCGGCGTTCAGGGGCACATCTGCGCTCAGGGTGAGGTACACCATGTTGGAGGCAGGTTGCGGCGTATCGATCTGGATGCCGGGGATGGCGCTCAGGCCCTCGGCCAGGGCGCGGGCGCGGCGGTGGTCTTCGGCCAGGCGGGGCCGAATTTCTTCCAGGGCGACGATGCCGGCCGCGGCCAGCACACCGGCCTGCCGCATGCCGCCGCCCAGTTGCTTGCGGATGCGGTGGGCGCGGCGGATGAATTCTTTGCTCCCGCACAGCAGCGAGCCGACCGGCGCGCAAAGTCCTTTGCTCAGGCAGAAGGTGACCGAATCGGCCATCTGCGTCAACCGCTGGGCAGGGATGCCGAGCGCCGCCGCGGCGTTGAAGATGCGCGCCCCGTCGATGTGGACTTTCAGCCCGCGGCTGTGCGCCAGTTCGCATACCGCCTGGGTGTAATCTTCGTCCAGCACCGCGCCGCCGCAGCGGTTGTGCGTGTTCTCGATGGTCACCAGACGGGTGATGGGATGGTGGGCATCGTCGGGGCGGATGGCGGCCTCGATGTCCGCCAGCGCCAGCCTGCCATCCGGCTGGTTGGGGATGGTGTGGGGGTGCACGCCGCCCAGGGCGGCCATGCCGCCGGCTTCATACAGGAAGGTGTGGGCCAGATGGCCGAGGATCACTTCGTCGCCGCGCTGACAGTGCGCCAGGATGGCGGCCAGGTTCCCCATCGTGCCGGAAGGGACGAACAGCGCGGCTTCCTGGCCGGTCAGTTCGGCGGCCATCTCTTGCAGGCGGTTGATGGTGGGGTCTTCGCCGTACACATCATCGCCGACCTCGGCGCGGGCCATGGCCTCCCGCATGGCAGGGGTGGGATGGGTGACGGTGTCGGAACGCAGGTCAATGATGTCCATTTTCTAATCTCCAAGCAGGTTGAGGATGGCCTGTAATTCGTCGGGCAGAGGAGTCTCGAAGGTGCGCGGGCGCGTCTCGCCGGGGAGGATCAGCGCCAGCCGCCAGGCGTGCAGGAACTGACGTTCGAGCGGCAGCGTGGGCGTTTTTCTGCCGTAAATGCGGTCACCGGCGACTGGACAACCGAGCATTTTCATGTGCAGACGGATCTGATGGGTGCGACCGGTCAGGATGCGCACTTCCAGCAGCGTGTGACGCTCGAACTGCCGGCGGGTAAAGTATTCGCTGATCGCCATGCGTCCTTTACCCGGCGGCAGAATGGCCATGCGCTGCCGGTGGCGAGGGTCGCGCCCGATGGGGGCTTCCACGCGGCCCTCCGGCGTGGGGGGGCGACCATCCACCAGCGCCAGATAGCGTTTTTCCACCTGGCGGTCGTGAAACTGAGCGGCCAGCCAGTGCTGGGCGGCATCGTTCTTGGCCAGGATCATCACGCCGGAGGTATCTTTATCCAGGCGGTGGACGATGCCGGGGCGTTTTTCGCCGCCCACGCCCTCGATGCCGGGGGCGTGCGCCAGCACCGCGTTGACCAGGGTGTCGCTGGCGTGGCCGGCGGCCGGATGCACCACCATCCCCGCCGGTTTATTGATGACCAGCACGTTGTCGTCTTCGTAAAGGATATCGAGGGGGATGGGCTGAGGGATGATTCGCGACGGGGCGGCGGGCGGGATGGTGACCTCGACCTGGGCGCCCTGGTTGAGCAAAACGCCGGCTTTGGGCGGTACCTCTCCATCCACCGTGACCAGCCCGCCGAGGATGAGCGCCTTGATGCGCGAGCGCGAGATATCCGTCAGCCGGGAGGCCAGAAACCTGTCCAGCCGTTGGGGTGTGGTCTGGGTGAATTCAAAGCGGAAAGCTCGTTCACTCACTAGGCGTTTCCTGCTTCGGAGATCGAGGCGGGTTCTTCTTCGGCCGGCGGTGTTTTGGAGCGGCGCTCTTCGAGCCACATCCCGATAAACAGCACCGCCGCGCCCACCGAGATGCTGGCATCGGCCACGTTGAAGACGGGGAAGCGGCCTACCGAGATGAAGTCGGTCACGTGCCCCAGCGTCAGACGGTCCAGCAGGTTGCCCAGCGCGCCGCCCATCTGCATGGCCAGGGCGATGCGCAGCGGCCAGGCCTGACGCGGAATTTGGGGATAGTACACGATAATCAGAATAGAGACCACGATGGCCAGCATGGTGAACAGCAGCCCCAGGTTTTGTCCCATTCCGAAGGCTGCGCCGGTGTTGCGCCAGTGAACAATGCGCGCCAGGGGCGTCAGCCATTCCCAGGGAGACCAGTACTCGCCGTAGTCCAGCGTGCTGCGCACCAGGGCTTTGGTCCACTGGTCGAGGGCCAGCACCACGCCGGCCACTCCGAAGAGGAGCAGGTAATTTGAGGCGAATTTTCTGAGTGTGGTTTTCATAGCGCCTCAATTGTACCGCTTATCGTCCCGGTCGAAACGGAACAGCGGTGGCAAACTGGTGCAGCGCCTCGGCCACGGCCCTGGGCTGTTCCAGCATGAGCATGTGGCCGGTTTCGGGGAGCACGTGGAGTCGTGCCTGCGGAATCTCATCGGCCAGGAATTGAGAGAGGCGCAGCGGGGTCATGCGGTCGGCATCTCCGCACATCACCAATGTGGGGCAATGAATGTCTGCCAGATGCTCGCGGCATTGGAAGCGGTCGCAGGCCAGAAAATCGGCGTGCAGCACGGCGGGGCGGGTAGCAGCGATGCGGCGCATGGCGCTGGTTACCAGTGTTTTGTCTGCGTGAGGGCCAAACGCCCATTCTTCCAGGGCGTTGAGCACCAGCGGCAGGCTCTCGGCGCGTTGGGTGTTTTCCAGCAAAGCGGGGGCGACCTTCAAGCGGGCGCCGGTTGCCAGTAACCCCAGCCCTAAAACGGTTTCAGGGTGGTGGATGGCCAGAGAAAGCGCGATGGCGCCGCCCATGGAGTGTCCCACGAACACCGCCCGCGGGATGTGCAGGCTCTCCAGCCATTGGAGAATGGAATGGGCGTACCCCTCGATACTTTGCGAGGGGGTGCCCTGCGATTTGCCGTGAGCGGGCAGGTCTGGGGCGTACACATCGAAATCGGGCAGCCGCCGCACTTCGGTAGGCCAGACGAAGGCGTTGCCTCCGGCGCCGTGGATCAACACAATCGGGGGGTGGGTGGCGTCTCCAGCGCGATGAGCGAAGTAGTACATCTGATGGCTGTAGGGCATGATGAAGTCTCCTGGATCAGGCGTTGTTCCCCGGCCAGAGCTGGCAGGCTGCGCCCGTCAGCAGGCCGCCCAGAGCGAACCAGGGGGTTTGTTGCAGGATGGCGGCTAAGAGCTGGGGGGAGAAATCCGCGGCGTTGCCATGAGCGTGGACGCCGGTTTTGAGCACGGCCAATGCTACCGCTGCGGGGGCGGTCAGCGCGCCGGCGAGCAGACCGGAGATGAAGAGGGGGATGTGCGCGTGGCGGGAACGCAGGTAGGCGCTCAGCCAGAGGCTGCCGGCAGCGGCCAGGCCGAGCAGTACGTACGGATTGCCGCTTTCAACCGGCAACCAGAACAGTAATATCAGCCCCACCCCCAGCCCCCAGAGTTTGACGATCAGGCGACGGCGGGTGGGCAATGGCATGGATGTCAGATGCGGTGGCGCAGCCGCTCGATGGCTGCTTCGGTGAGGGGGATGGCGACCTGCACGCGGGTGCCCTTGCCGGGCTCGGAATCGAGGTGGAAGATGCCGTTGATCAGTTCGCTGCGCTCCCGCAGGTTGAGCAAGCCCAGGCTGCCGCGTTGTTCGTAGGAGGCGAGCACCGCTTTGGCGTCGAAGCCGACGCCGTCATCGCGGATTTCCAGGAGGGCGATGTCGCCGCGCAGGGGGCGCAAACGAACCCAGATGTGTTCGGCTTCGGCGTGTTTGCGGGCGTTGTTGACCGCTTCCTCAGCGATGGCGAAGATGACGCTCTGCTGCTCCATCTCCAGCTTTTCCACCACCTGAGGGTCGATTTCAACCAAAACGTTTTGTCCGTATGTATCGCGCATTTTCTCCGCCATTGCTTCCAGGGCGGCAACCAGCCCTTGCGTCTCCAGCACCAGCGGGCGCAGGGTGAAGAGCATGTGACGGATCTCTTGCGTGGTGCGCCGCGCCATTTCTTCCATGGTCTGGAGTTCCTTCAGGGCGGCCTGGGGTTTTTGAGCCAGCATTTTCTGGGCCATATTGGCCCGCATGGCAATGGCGGCGATGGTTTGGGTAGG
>RFKO01000042.1 GCA_003694235.1 Anaerolineae bacterium | reverse complement strand
GAGCGGGTGCGCGCTGTGATCGACCGTCGTCGGCAAATTCGCGTGCGCCAGACCTCGGCCCGCACGCGCGATGGCATTGATGTCTCCGGTGTTGTGTTTGCGCTTTTCACGCTGGGGGAGCCGGCGGAGACATTCTTTGTGACGTATGACCTTGTCGAAGGAGGGGATGCGCCAGGGCCGCAGGACCTGCGCCTGGTGGAGCTGCGCGACGCCCCTGGCGGGAATGGGATGATGGGCCGGCAAGTGATTGGTCGGCTGGCAGATTGCTTCGATGAGGAAGATCAATGGGCTATCCACCGTTTTGTGCAGGCAGTTCACCAGGGCAACGGTTTGCAGCCGATGCAGGTTGAGCGAAGCGGCCGCGAGGTGTGGCGTCCCTTCCTGTATGACCCTCGCCGGGTACGCGCGGCCGGTGTGCTGGGACGGACGTTCAATCGGGAGACCCAGCTGTGGGAGGACTGGACGCGCGCCCCCATGGATATCGCCGTGGATACCTTCCGCCGCTTGCTGGAGCAGATTGATTTCGACCGCCTGTACGATATTCAGGCGCGCGACGCGCTGTTGCGCGAATTCTCCGACAGCTTCCGTCGTGAGATGATCCTGCAGGGTGTGTTGCGCGTGCGTTACGTGGAGCGGCGTGATGGGATGCCGATCTCGGTGGGGGATAACTGGCGGCCCGAAGAATTGCGGATTTCCGAGCCATTCGACCTGCCGGTGCAGCACAAACCCTTGCGAGGCCGGGGTATTCGGGTGCTCCATGCGGGTTTTACGCAGTTGCAGCCCACACATCCGGATGTCTTTCGTCTGTATCGCTACGATTTCTGGCGCAGTGCTAAGCGGCTGGAGGTGTTGCCGCAGAGAACGGATTTTGAGCGCGGCGCGCTGCGTGCGTTGGCCGAAGCGCGGTTGCAGGCCCAGCGCGAAATGGCCAATTCTTTGTTGCGCATCTTAAATTCCCCCGGTCTCTCCAGGCTGGCGTTGGGAGCACGCTTGTTCGAGGCTATGGAGATGTACGCCAATCGACCGGATGTGCGTCAGCAATTACCGCGCGAGACCGTCAATCTGATACGCGAGATGCGCCGCATGCTGCTGGGGCCGGGCAAGAGCCGCGGTGAGGAGCGTTTGGAGGACGGCGAGGAGGCCAGTTGATGTTGCGATATCTGCGTGATTTGCGATCTCCTACCCATGTATGGCTTGGCGGCCAGCCAGGAGGCTGTTTGCGGGTGGTCGGCCTGATGGTGCTCGTGCTCCTCTTTGGGCTGGGCGGGGGTGCCGTGATGGGTACGCTGGATATGGCCTCTCTGCGCATGTTTTTGCGCTCCCTGCAGGCGGGGATGCTGTTGTCTGTCCTCTTGCGGCAGGTTACTTTTTATGTCACCCTGGCCGGTTTGGCGCTTGGCGTGTATGTTGCCGCCCGTTATCTGCAGGATGTCTTTGCCATCCCGACTTACTGGCAGGCGCTGCGTTATCTGTTTGTGTTGGTTGCGCGTCTGTTCCACCCGCGTTTGAATGTGGATGATGGAGAGATCCGACCGGAGGGTGGTTTTCATCTGTTGCGCGATGTCGGCGGGCCGGGTTTTTTGTCCGTGCAACAGGGGAATGCGGTGGTGCTGGAAGATGCAATGGGGCGGCCGCGCCCCTGCGATCCGGGCACGTATTATGTCGCGCCTTTCGAGCGCGTGCTGCAGGCCATCAGCCTGGAAGTCCAGACGGTTGACCTGCAACCGCTCAGGGCGATAACGCTGGATGGCATCGCCGTGGAGGTGCGCGACGCCTGTTTCGCGGTGCGCATCCGTTCCGGGCGCACCGATAGCGAGGCGGCGCAGCAAGAGGCGCAGACGGCGCATCCCACCCTGGGATCGGCTTTGCTGCTCAGTTATTACAACCGCTCGGTTGGCTCCGGCGGCGTGACGCCCTGGGAGCGCGCCACCGCTCTGGCGGTAGATAACGCCATCACCGGCTTTATCCAGAGCCACCGTTTTGATGAGCTGATCGCTGGGGGTGACCGAACCGCCGCGGGAGGGCAGCGGACGGCTTTTTCCCGCGAAGAGATCACCCGGCGCCTGAATACTCCCGCCACACGGAATCGCCTGAGACAGGTTGGGGCGGAGCTGGTGTGGGTGGATATCGGGGAGTTTCATGTGTTGGATGAGCGCGTCGACGATCAATTGGTAGAGAACTACGGCGTGCCGTGGCAGGGTGCGACCAACGTCAGGCTGGCGCGCGAGGACGCCGAACGCTGGGCTACGATAGAAGCCGGCCGCGCGCAGGCACAGGCGGAGCTGCTGCAAGACATTCTGGAAATCTTCAATTCGGCGGGGATTCAGGAGGCCACCCCCGAAGAGATGGAGGCTTTGCTCTTTACCCGGGTGACGCAATTCCTGGAGGCGCAGGCTTATCCCGGGCTGCCATCTGCCGGCAGGAGGGGGCGAGGCGAGGAGGAACTCCCTCCCCCGGTGTGAGCACGAGGTCGTTGCATTGATTGAGTGGAGGTGAATACGATGTTGTCAGATCCCGCGGCGGGGCAGCCGCTCGCTTTGCTGTTGTATTACCGGGGCGATCGGGATATGTTCATGGCGGTTTACCGACGCCTGGCGTTTTTGAACCACAGCGGCGTTGTTCGCTTGCAACCCTGGTATCTGACGGATATCCATTCGCCGGGAGAAGCGGACCGGACAGCGGAGATGATACGCGGCGCGCAGGTGGTGCTGGTTTTCGTTTCGCCGGCTTTGCAAACCATGAATACCTACCGGCAGGTTGTGTTGCCGGCGCTGTTTGGAGAAAATGCCCGGCTGCTGAAGAGTGTGCGGCCGGTGGTGCTGGCCTCGCTTTTCAACCGCGATTTCGATCGCTTTCGACGGGATTTTCAACGGATATGGGATTCGGTTTATCCGGAGGATCATCAGGCGCTTTGGCAGTCGCGACAGGATGAAGCGTTTGAAAACCGTGTTATTTGTCTGGCCGCCCATCTGGCCGATGACCTGGAGCAGTGGATTGCTCGCTCCGACGGTTTTTTGGAGCGGTTTCCGGTGTATCTTTCTTATTCGCGCAAAGATTTCTACACCGCCTTGCTGATGCGGTTTCGCCTGCAGCGGATGGGATTGCAGGTTTGGATGGACCCTCCCGAGCTGCGCGGACGGGAAAATTGGCGAGAAAGGGTGAGGAAACAAATCCTGGAGTCCAGCGCGTTGGTTGTGCTGCTTTCTGAGGCTGCATGCCGCTCCGCTTACGTGGAGTATGAGTGGATCTATGCCAACGGCGCGGATATCGGTGTGATTCCCGTGATGATCGAGCATGTGGAAAATCTGCATCCAGGCCTTCCCCGCGATGACATCCTGGTGTGGTATTATTTCCAGCCAGAGGAATATCCCTGGGATGAGCTGGAGATTGCTTTGCTGAACGCGTTGCAATGAAAAATTTACTTGCCTTTGCCACCTGGCAGGCGGCGGTGCGCCGCGCCCTGCAAACCGGTCAACCGGTTGTCGCCCTGGAGAGCACGGTGCTCACGCATGGCCTGCCGTATCCCCAAAACCTGGAGCTGGCCGCGCAGATGGAGGATACCGTGCGGCAAGAACAGGCTGTGCCGGCGACGATCGCCGTTCTGGAGGGCAAGATCCACATCGGCCTGTCGCCTGAGGAGCGCCGGCGGTTGATTTCGTCCGAAGGAGCGCACAAGATCAGCCGGCGGGATTTTGCCCCCGCCATCGCTTTGGGGCGCAGCGGCGGAACGACCGTGGCCGGCACGATGATCGTCGCCAGGGCGGCGGGGATACGCGTGTTCGCCACCGGTGGAATCGGCGGCGTACACCGCTATCCGCCCTACGATGTATCCACCGATTTGACTGAACTGGCGCGCACCCCGGTGATTGTGGTGTGCGCCGGAGCAAAAGCCATCCTCGATTTGCCGGCCACACTGGAAGTTCTGGAGACCTGGGGCGTGCCGGTGATAGGCTATCAAACCGATGAGTTTCCGGCGTTCTACTCCCGTGAGAGCGGCCTTCCAGTTAGCGTGCGCGCCAATTCGGCGGACGAGGTGGTCGCCATCGCGCCCTTGTGCCGAAAACGAAAATTACTGCAACTGTAGCTGTTCCGCTCTGTCCAGCCTGCTTTGCGCAACTTATCGTAGCTTGCATAATATTGGCGTCCTTCCCAGGTAAGCACACCTGATCCTGCCAGAAGTACACGATCGAGAAAGTAGGTGTATTGGAACTCCTCTGGGT
>RFKO01000271.1 GCA_003694235.1 Anaerolineae bacterium | reverse complement strand
TTCTTGGTAGCCGCCGCAGGCGGCGAAGCAATCTCCTCCCCCGGCTGGGAGATCGCTTCGGGCTGCGCCCTCGCGATGACAAAGCAAGTTTCTTGGTAGGCGGTGTAGCCGCCGCCTGCCCTGAGCCTGGCGAAGGAAAGCACTCTCCCACGGGGAGGGAGATTGCTTCAGTCCCTCTGATCTTGATTATAATGCAAAGCGGCGAGCATCTGGGGGTTTCTCATCGTTCTTTCAGGCGCGCTTTCAATCCTTCGATGGCTGCCACGGGGGTGGGATCGACCTGATAGATCATGGCCAGGTAATAGGCAAAGTAATCACCGAACTGCAGCAGCGTCCACATCTGCGCCAGTCGCGAGTCGCCGCGGGCGTCGACGAAATCTGTACCCAGGCCTTCGAGCATGAAGATTTCTTTGGTCAGGTCGACGCGCAGACGGTTGCGGGGGTGATTGCCGCTGGCGCGCAGGAAAAGCACCATGGTTTGGGTAAGCAATGCTTCGGGGTTGACCACGCCGGCAAGGGTGTTGTGATCGGCTTCCGGGAGCGCCTCGAACTGCGCCCAGGTTTTGGCAATCTCGCTGACCTGCCCTTTCCAGCGGCGGGCGACCGGTGCGAGGAAGCCGGCTCCCAGGATGACCAGCCAGCGGTTGATGCACTGTCCGGCCAGGCGTTTGGCGGGGTTCTCCAGAACCGGGCTGGCGGCGCCCAGCGACTCCCGCCCGGCGCGCAGCTCGATCAGCGTTTCGGCCAGGTCTGGAGCCGGATCGGGGATCAATTTCAGGCGGGAGAGCGCGGCGAGCAGCAGTCCAAACGAGTAGCCCACTGCGGCCCGCGGCTGTCCCTGATGTTCAAAGCGCCATAGCGCCGCGCCGGTTTGTTCGGCTCGCAGAGCCAGTTCGCCGCCGGTGCACACGGCCAGCGTGCGGCAACCGTTCTCCACCGCGGCCTCAAACGCCGAAAGCGTTTCCTCAGTGTTGCCGGAGTGCGAGGAGGCGATCATCAGCGTTTGCTCGCCGCGTGCCCAGGCCGGCAGGTCATAGTCGCGATGCACCACGACTGGCACGTTGCATTGAGGGGCGATGTAGGCGGCCAGCAGATCCGCTCCGATAGCCGAACCGCCCATGCCGGCGATGACCACCTGGCGAATGCCCTCCCAGCGAGGGAGAGACATTGTATGGCCTGTTTCCCAGGCGTTTTCCAGTTGCTCTGGCAGCGCGTCGATTTCGGCCAGCATGTTTTCGGTATCAATTTGGGTGAACAGGTTCAGATCATCCAGATTCATGAGTTTTCCTCTCGTGTAACAGTTGATACACTTCGCGTCGCGGCCAGCCAGAGGCCTCCGCCAGCCGTCGGGCGGCTTCGGAAGGCGGCTCGCCGCGCTGCAGCGCCTGCTCGATGGCAGATAGCAGGCGCGGGCGCGGCCAGCGGGATGCTTCGGGCGCGCCCGCAATCACCAGAGTGAACTCGCCTCGCGGCGCATGATGTTCAAAATGGGACAGGATTTCGGAGACTTTCCCTCGCAGGATTTCCTCATGCAGTTTGGTGAGTTCACGCCCCACAGCCATGAGCCGGTCTCCCAGTTCGGCCTGGATATCTCGCAGGGCGTCCAACAGGCGGTGCGGGGTTTCCAGTACAATCAGGGTGTAGCGCAGATCGGCTACCTGCTGCAGCAAACGGCGGCGCTGTGCCGACTTGCGGGGCAGATATCCCAGATAAAGGAAAGCGTCGGTTGGCAGCCCTGAGGCGACCAGCGCCGCCAGCGGCGCACTGGGGCCAGGGACAGGCACCACACGATGACCTTCCTCCAGGGCGCGCCTGACCAGTTCAAAGCCGGGGTCGTTGATCAGCGGTGTGCCGGCATCGGAGAGCAGGGCTACATCGCCCTCCGCCAACGCCCGGACAATGCGTTCGATTTGCTCTGGGCGGCTGTGATCGTGCAGGCTGATCATCTCGTTGCGTGGATGGATGTTGTAGTGGGAGAGCAGTTTGGCCGTCTGGCGGGTGTCTTCGGCGACAATGTATTCCACTTCGTTCAGCAGCCGCACCGCGCGGAAGGTGATGTCTTCCAGGTTGCCGATTGGCGTGGCGATGAGATACAGCGTGCCCATTTGGAATGCGGAGTGAAGAATGCAGAATGCGGAGTGAAGAATGCAGAATGCGGAGTGAAGAATGCAGAATGCGGAGTGAAGAATGCAGAATGCAGAGTGAAGAATGCAGAATGCGGAATGCGGACGTTCAGGATGGTTGCTCGCCTGGAGAGGGGCTGCCGGGGCGTATCGATTTCACCCGTCGCGCCAGTTGCCGCCGTGGGAGCATGATCAGTCGTCCGCAGCCCAGGCATTCCAGCCGGATGTCTGCCCCCAGCCGCAGCACCCGCCATTCGTAACTGCCGCAGGGATGCGCTTTGCGCAGCCGGACGATGTCATTCAGTTGCAGTTCCGGGAGCATGGCGGGATTATATCACGGCGGATGGTATAATGGTCGCGAGGTGCTTCATGCTCGATCTTGATCTGCCCACTTTTCTTGCCCGCGTCCTGGTATTGTTTACCGCCTTCGCGGTGCATGAGTTCGCTCATGCCTGGACGGCGGATTATTTTGGGGACGATACCCCCCGTGTGAATGGGCGGCTGACGCTCAATCCCTTTGCCCATCTCGACCCTCTGGGTTCAATCTTGCTGCTTTTCGCCGGTTTTGGCTGGGCGCGGCCGGTGCCGGTCAATCCCTACGCGCTGGAACGACGTTCCCCGGCAGCTTTGATGTGGGTTTCCCTGGCCGGCCCGCTTTCCAACCTGTTGATGGCCGTGCTGGCGGCTGTGCCTTTTCGCCTTGGTCTGGTCACCGTGGCGCAGTTGATGGTGGATATGCAAACCGTTTCCACTTCGATTTTGCCCACACTGCCTTATCTGCTGTTTGAGTTCGTTTCCATCAACCTGCTTTTGATGTTGTTCAATCTGATCCCACTCGCTCCGCTGGACGGTGAAAAGATTGCTGCCTATGTCTTCCCGCCGCGATGGGCAGATTTTCTGGATTCCATTCGTCCTTATGGGCCGGTGATTTTGCTCCTGCTGGTCTTTGGCGGGCCATTGCTGGGCGTGGATGTGCTCGGCTGGGTGATTTTCCAGCCGCTTGGGTTTCTGGTCCGTTTGCTGTTAGGGTGAAGATGATCGCGACGGTGAAATACCGGCTGGGACAGTTTTTTCACGCTCTGGGAGCGTCCACCCCTGAGGGGGCAGAACTGGATTGGGTGAGAGGTCTTCTTTCCCCGGAGGGTATGGCCCTGTTCTCTCAGATGCATCCGGCCGAACAGCAGCATAGCCTGCGGGTGGCTGCCATCTTGCGTGGCCAGGGGGCGCCGCCCGAATTGCTGATCGCAGCTTTGCTGCACGATGTCGGAAAAATCCGCTTCCCGTTACGCCTGTGGGAGCGGGTTTTGATTGTGTTGGTAAAAGCGCTTTTTCCTGGGAAGGCAAAGCAATGGGGACAGGGCGAGCCGCGCGGCTGGCGACGTCCCTTTGTGGTGGCGGAGCAGCATCCTGCCTGGGGCGCCGAGATGGCCCAGGCGGCCGGCGCGCCTCCTCTGGCGGTCAACCTGATCCGCCGTCACCAGGATGTCATGCCAGAAGAAGCGCGTGTTTTGGAAGACCGTCTGTTGCGCATGTTGCAGGCGGTGGATAATGCCAGTTGAAACGGGAGGCGTTTGTGAAAATCACGCTTGCGATCATCGGACTGGGGCAGATCGGCAGCTCGTTTGGTCTGGCTCTGGCCGAGCATCGGGATAAAGTGCGGCGCATCGGCTTCGATGCCGATCTGCCGACCGGTAATCAGGCGCGCAAGATCGGCGCGGTGGATGAGGCTGCTTTCTTGCTGCGCGATGCGGTCAAACAGGCTGATGCGGTTTTGCTCTCCATCCCTTTGCAAAAAGTCGAAGAAGCGTTACAGGATGTGGCCGCGCATATGCGCCCCGGTACGGTGTTGATGGATACCGCTCCGCTCAAGATGCAGGTGGCGCGCTGGGCGGCAGAGCACCTGCCGGAGGGGTGCAGCTATGTCGGTCTGACGCCGGTGGTGGGGCCGAAATACCTGCAGGTGGGAGAACGCGGGGTAGAAGCCGCCCATGCCGATCTGTTTCAGAACAGTGTGATCGCCATCTCCTCCCCGCCGGGGAGCGGCTCGCAGGGAATCCGCCTGGCGGCCGATCTGATCCGTTTAACCGGCGCCGAAGCCCTTTTCGCCGATCAGGCCGAGATAGATGGCTTGATGACGGCCACGCACTTTGCCCCGCAGTTTCTCGCCGCGGCGTTGCTCAATGCGACGGTTGATCAGCCCGGCTGGCGCGAGGCACGCAAACTGGCCGGACGAGCCTATGCCGAGGTCTCTGGCCCGATCGAGCATTACGGTGACCCGGAGGAGTTGACCCTGGCCGCTCGCCTGAACCGCGAGAACACGCTGCGCGTGCTGGGCAGCATGATCGCTTCTCTGCAGACCCTGTACAATGATATTCAGTCCGAGGACTATCAGGCGCTCTCTGAGCGGCTGGCTCGCGCCCGCAAGGGGCGCGACCGCTGGTGGCATGAACGTCAACAGGCTGATGGGGCTGGCAAAGGCCGCCCCGATGCCGGGGTCTCTGGTGTGTTGAGGGATTTTCTGCGCCCGGGTATGCGGCGGCGCCAGTCTCGCAACGATGAGCGCGACTGAACAGCGTTTTTTCTGCTATCTGCTCGAATGCAGCGATGGCAGCTTTTACGCCGGCTGGACGACCGACCTGCAAAAGCGGCTGAGTGCCCACAATGCAGGCCGTGGGGCGCGTTATACTCGCTCCCGCCTCCCGGTGCGCCTGGTGTACTTTGAAGAATTGCCCAACCGCAGCGCGGCGCAACGCCGCGAAGCGGCACTGAAGAAACTCACCCATGCTCAAAAGGAACAGTTGGTCACAAAGTAATTGGGTGACTGGGTAACTAGGCAACTTGTCACCCAATCACCTAATTACCCTATCACCTAATTACCTAATCACCTAATCAGGAGCCACACATGAGCGACAAACTTTCCTGGATTGATGATGAATTGCAAAAGCTGCACGATAGCGGCCTGTACAACCATATCCGCACACTGGGGTCGCCGCAGGGCGCCTGGCTGGTGGTGGACGGCAAGAAAGTGCTCAACTTCTGCTCCAACAACTATCTGGGGCTGGCCAATCACCCGCGCATTGTGGCTGCAGCGCGAAAAGCCATGGAGACCTATGGGGTGGGGCCGGGAGCAGTGCGAACCATCGCCGGCACAATGGACCTGCACGTCAAACTGGACAAACGTCTGGCAGATTTCAAAGGTGTGGAGGCTGCTATCACCTTCCAGTCCGGTTTTACGGCCAACCTGGGGACCATCCCCGCATTGGTGGGTAAAGGCGATGTGATCTTTTCCGACGAACTCAACCATGCCAGCATCATTGATGGTTGTCGCCTTTCAGGAGCGAAGATCATCCGCTATGCTCACTGCGATGCCGAAGACCTGGAAGCGCAACTCAAGGAGCACCGCGACCAGTACGAGCGCGCGCTGGTGGTCACCGATGGAGTATTCAGCATGGATGGTGACGTCGCCCCGCTGGATGTGATCTACAACGTGACGCAGAACTACGACGCCATCCTGATGGTGGACGACGCTCATGGCGAGGGGGTTCTCGGCCGCGGCGGTCGCGGCATTGTGGATCACTTTGATCTGCATGGCAAAGTGGATGTGGAGGTCGGCACGCTCTCCAAGGCTTTCGGTGTGGTCGGCGGTGTGGTGGCCGGGAACGCCAGAGTGGTGGAGTGGCTGCACCAGCGCGGCCGCCCCTTCCTCTTCTCTTCGGCGATGACCGTCCCCGACGTGGCCGCCTGCCTGGAAGCCGTGGATATGCTGGAGGAATCCACCGAACTGGTGGACAGGCTGTGGGAAAATACGCGCTACTTCAAGGGCGAGATGAAGAATCTGGGCTTCGATACCGGGCAGAGCGTCACGCCCATCACGCCGGTGATGCTGGGCGAGGCCAAGCTGGCGCAGGAGTTTAGCAAGGCGTTGTATGAGGCCGGCGTGTTTGCCATGGCCATTGGCTATCCCACCGTGCCGCGCGGCAAGGCGCGCATCCGGGTGATGATTTCGGCAGCTCATAGCCGGGAGGACCTCGATCAGGGGCTGGAAGCCTTTGCCAGCGTTGGGCGGGCGCTGGGTGTGATTGCTTAGTCGCATCATGGACGGCGGGTAGTCGTTACTTGCCCGCCGTCCATTGTTTATTGCCTATGCCTACCAATCTTCCGCCAGATTATTTCAAAGCCGAAGAGCAGTTTCGCGCCGCGACCACGACGGAAGAGAAAATTGCCTGGCTGGAGACGATGTACAGCCTGGTGCCCAAGCACAAGGGCACCGATCACCTGCGGGCCGATCTGCGGCGCAAAATTTCGCGTCTCAAGGAGGGTGCGCGGGCGCGCAAAGGGGCTGCCCGGCAGGCTTCCCCGTACCACATCGATCGTGAAGGCGCGGGGCAGGTGGTGGTCATCGGGCCGGCCAACAGCGGCAAGTCCTCGCTGGTGGCCGCACTTACCGGCGCCGAGCCGGAGGTCGCCCCACACCCTTTCAGTACCTGGGAGCCGACTCCGGGGATGATGCCGTTCGAGAACATTCAAATCCAGTTGATCGATACGCCGCCGCTGGATGCTGGCTTCCTCGACCCAGAGATGATCAATCTGCTGCGTCGGGCCGACCTGTTGATGCTGGTGGTGGATTTGCAGGCGTTTCCCATCGAGCAGATTGAACGCTGCCGGGAGATTCTGCGCTCACATCGCATTGTCCCCGCCGATCATCCCGAAGAAGCCGAGGGAATGCTGCGCGCCACGCTTAAACCTTTTCTGATTGTGGTCAACAAGACGGATGATGAGCACAACGATGCCGATTTTGATGCGCTGTGCGACTTGATGGAAGGAGAAACCTGCCCGCTGGTGCCTTATTCCGCCGTTACCGGTTATCATCTGGATGACCTCAAGCGCGCCATTTTTGAGCGCTTGAACGTGATCCGGGTGTACGCACGCCCTCCCGGAAAAGAGCCGGATTTCACGGCGCCCTTTGTGCTCAAAGTCGGCAGCACGGTGGAGGATTTCGCCGCCAAGGTGCATCAGGACTTCCTCAAGAATCTCAAATCGGCGCGCGTCTGGGGCAGCACGACGTTTGATGGACAGATGGTCAGCCGCGATTATGTGCTGCAGGACGGCGACGTAGTAGAGTTAAGAGCGGCTTGAAGTATCTTAACTGGTGAACAGTAATCCCTGATCCCCAAAAAGGAGGAAACCTTGTGAACCAGACCAACAATACCCTCCCCACCTGGAAGAAACTCATCTTCGGCGCGGGGGATTGGAGCATCTCCAGTTTTGGCACGCTGCGCCAGATTTTCTACGCCATCTTCCTGACCGATGTGGTCGGCCTGGATGCGCG
>RFKO01000041.1 GCA_003694235.1 Anaerolineae bacterium | reverse complement strand
GTGTAATCGAACATGCGCTCACTCCACCAGATCATCCGTGGCTTCGCCCAGGCCATACGCGCCGGCCTTGAGCACCTTGAGCGAGAGCAAAGCGCATTTCAGCCGCACCGGCCCCAGCTGGATGCCCAGCAAATCCAGGACATCCTCTTTGGTGAGCGCTTTGACTTCGTCCAGCGTCTTGCCGTGGATGTACTCGATGAGCAAATCGGCCGAAGCCTGGGAGATTGAGCAGCCTTCGCCGCTGTAGCGCGCCTCGGTGACCACATTGTTCTCATCCAGGCGCACATCCACGCGGATGTGGTCGCCGCAGTAGGGGTTGTCGTCCTCAAAAGTGATGTCCGCGGGGTCGAGTTGGCCGCGGAACTGGGGGTTTTTGTAACGATCTATGATCAATTCGCGATACAGGTCATCCATCGTGAACTCCGAAGAAAGGCAGATTGAACGGCTAACCGAAGATGTGCTTGACGCGGTAAATGCCCTCCACCAGGCGATCCACCTCCTGGCGGGTGTTGTACAGATAAAAGCTGGCCCGCGCCGTGGCCGGGATGCCGAATTTGGTGTGCAACGGCATGGCACAGTGATGTCCGGCGCGCACCGCCACACCCAGTTCATCCAACACCTGCGAAATGTCGTGGGCGTGCGCCTCCGGCATGGTGAAGGACGCCACCGCGCCTTTGTGCTCCGCCGCCGGCCCGAAGACGCGCACGCCGGGGATTTCTTCCAGCCGCTCGAGGACGTACGCAATCATCTCGCGCTCATACTGCTCGATGGCCTGCATCCCCACCGCGCTCAGATAATCCACCGCCGCGCCCAAACCAATGGCCTCCGCAATGGCGGGCGTACCGGCCTCGAACTTGTAGGGCAGCGCGTTGGTGGTAAACGAACGCAGTTCGACGCGCTTGATCATATCGCCACCGCCGAGGAAAGGCGGCATGGCTTCCAACAGCTCTGTGCGTCCGTAGAGCACACCGATACCACTGGGGCCGAGCATCTTGTGGCCGGAAAAAGCCAGAAAGTCCGCTCCCAACGCCTGAACATCCACCGGAATGTGGGGCACCGACTGAGCGCCGTCCACCAGCGTGACCGCGCCGACCTGATGCGCCGCGGCGATGATCTCGGCCGCCGGGTTGATCGTCCCCAGCACGTTGGACATCTGTGTGAAGGCCACCAGCTTCGGACGCAGGTCCAGCAAACGATGATAAGCCTCCAGGTCGAGCAGGCCCTCTTCGGTCACCGGGATGAACTCCAGGCGCAGGTCGCGCTCGGCGGCCAGGATCTGCCACGGAACCAGGTTGGAGTGGTGCTCCATCTCGGTCAGCACGATCACATCCCCCGCCTGCAGGTTGGCGCGCCCCCAGGAATAAGCCACCAGATTGATGGACTCGGTGGTATTGCGGGTGAAAATGATTTCATGCGCGTGTGCCGCGTTGATAAACGCGGCAATGCGCCGACGTGCGCTTTCGTAACTGGCGGTCGCCTCCTCGGCCAGCGTGTGAATGCCGCGGTGAATGTTGGCATTGGAAGCGCGATAGAAATTGTCCATCGCCTCCAGCACCTGGCGCGGCTTCTGGCTGGTAGCCGTGGAATCCAGATAAACCAGCGGCACGCCGGGGCGCACCTCACGGTTGAGCACCGGAAAATCCCGGCGGATTTTCTCAACGTCCAGCATGAAAGGAGAATCAGGAGCGGTCATAAGCAAACAGATTGTGCGCCGGTGCATTTCCCGGCGCACGCTCAAATCAACGGTTCTTCTTCTGCGGATACCGCAGATTGGGGGAATCCTTAGGACACCAGAGCACGTGGTCTGGCACCATCCAGCCGTTGGTCAGGTAGACGTTCTCATGGAACTGGACGGCCACCAGTTTGTCGTCCACCTGAACCACCACGCCTTGCAGCCAGTCGCGCACGCGCTCTTTCTTCTCGTTATCGTGGTCGCACAGCACCTCGACCACATCACCAACCTGATACGTCCGTTTTTCGTTCGGAGGAGAAGTGAAGGGTAATCCGGCCAATGCTAACCTCCTGCTACTGAAAGATTTCCACACCTTTGAGAGGTGTCTTCCAGTCTCTATTATACGGCAAAAGCGACCATTCAACCATCAGACGGCGTGCACGCAAATGTCGTGGATTGAGAACCTCCCGCAGGTTCGACGATGCGAATTTTCGCCGCAAATCTGCAGTATAAGCAGCCATATTACCTTTGGCGCGCCATCAAATACCTGCGGGAGGGTGCCTTCTATTTTTTGCATGCACCATCAGACAGCAGCGAGAGGCCAGGCCTTCCGGCCCGGCCTGCATTCGGACTACCTATCGTGCGGACATCTTCTCCTGGATCGCTTCCTGGAAGCGAGAGCGCACGCCCTCAAAGGGGATGCGTTGCATGATGGGGTCGAAGAAACCCTCCACCACCAGGCGCTCAGCCTGCTCGGCGGGGATGCCGCGGCTGCGCAGGTAGAAAACCAGGTCGGGGTCAATTTTGCCCACGGTGGCGCCGTGCGTGCAGCGGACATCATCGGCCAGGATTTCCAGGCCGGGGATGGAATCCGCCCGCGCCTGGTCACTGAGCACCAGATTGCGGTTGGCCTGATAGCCATCGGTCTTCTGCGCGCCGGGAGCGACATAGATCATCCCCTGCCATACCGAGCGGCTGCGCCCTTTGAGCGCGCCCTTGAACAGCAAGTCGCTGGTGGTATGCGGAGCGCGGTGGTTCTGCTGGGTATCATGGTCGAGATGTTGCTCGCCATCGGTGAAGTAAAAGCCCGACATGCGCCCGTGAGCGCCCGCGCCGACCAGATCGAGGTCAGAGAAGTTCTTGGTCAGCCGCGAGCCAATGGCGCCAAAAATCCAGTCCAGGTTGCCGTCGCGCTCCACCACGGCGCGCTCGTGGGT
>RFKO01000040.1 GCA_003694235.1 Anaerolineae bacterium | reverse complement strand
GCTTGCGGTTTGCGCTGGCTTATCTGCGGGAGTATCTGCGGGTGCGGTGCAAAGGGGTGGACACCCATCACCCCGAAGAGGGGATTTCCTTCGAGCGAGAGGCGATTCAGGTGGAAAGGGAGACCGCGGCCCGTCTGGCGGCAGTTGTCAGTGAGATGGAGCAGCCGGTGAAAGGGTGAGCGCTTCCAACAGGCGGAAGATGCGCCCCAGGCTTTTCTCTACCTGTTGGCCGTTGTTCATCCACAGCGCCTCCTTGCCCACACGCACATCGGGGAAGGCGAAGTCTCGGGGAGGGTGTACGCCCTCCGGGTAACGCAGCACAATTTGATGGTGTTCCACGCCGATGCTCTCCAGGCCCGCGGCGGTCGCCAGAATTTTCAGGCGCGCCAGGGCGAGCAGGTTTTCCACTGCGGGCGGGAGCGGCCCGAAGCGGTCGGTGAATTCGCTTCGTAATGCTTCGATATCTTCCTGCGTTTGGGCCTCGGCGATGCGGCGATAGAGTTTGAGGCGCATTTGCAAGGAGGGGATGTAACTTTCCGGGATGGTGGTATCCAGCGGCAGGTCAATATGTACCGGCGAGGGCATGGCCTGGGTGAGCAGCTGATTGTCCACAGGGGGCAGGCCGCGCTGGGCGCGCAACTGTTTGACCGCCTCGGCGAGCAGTCGGGTGTAAAGATGAAAGCCGACCGCGGCGATATGACCGTGCTGGCGCGTGCCCAGGATGTCGCCCGCGCCGCGCATCTCCATATCGCGCATGGCGATGGACAGACCGGCCCCCAGGTGCACATTTTCGGCGATGGTTTCCAGCCGCTGGTCGCCCTCCAGCGTGGCCGATTTGCGTTTGTGTTTGAAGAAATAGGCGTAGGCGCGCTGCGCGCCGCGTCCTACGCGCCCGCGCAGTTGATAGAGCTGTGCCAGGCCGAAAGTGTCGGCGCGATCGACGATCAAGGTGTTGGCGTTGGGGATATCCAGGCCGGATTCGATGATCGAGGTGGTTACCAGGACGTCAATCTCGCCGGCGGTGAATTGCTGCATCACCGCGGCGAGTTCCTTTTCCGGCATCTGCCCGTGGGCGATGGCGAAGCGCGCTTCCGGCACCAGGCGTTCCAGGCGGGCGCGCATGGCTTCGATGGTTTGCACGCGATTATGGACGAAGAAGACCTGCCCGCCGCGTTCCAGTTCCCGTAAAATGGCGCGCCGGATCAGCGAGGGGGAGTATGGCCCGACATGGGTGATCACCGGCAGGCGTTCCTCCGGCGGGGTTTCCAGTGTTGAAATGTCGCGTAGGCCGGTGAGCGCCAGGTAGAGCGTGCGGGGGATGGGGGTGGCCGTCAGGGTGAGCACGTCCACCTCGGTGCGCAGTTGTTTCAGGCGCTCTTTGTGGGTGACGCCGAAGCGCTGTTCCTCGTCAATGATCACAAGCCCCAGGTCTTTGAAACGCACGTCCCCCGAGATCAGACGATGTGTGCCGATCACGATGTCGATCCCCCCTTTTGCCAGCCGGAAGAGAATGTTTTGCTGCTCGGCGGGCGTGCGGAAGCGGGAGAGCATTTCCACTTCTACCGGGAAGGCGGCCAGGCGCTGGCGGAAGGTGTGATAGTGCTGTTGCGCCAGGATGGTGGTGGGCACCAGCATGGCGACCTGTTTGCCGTCCATCACCGCTTTGAAAGCTGCCCGCAGAGCGATTTCGGTTTTGCCGAAACCGACATCGCCGCACACCAGGCGATCCATCGGGCGCGGGGATTCCATATCCGCCTTGACCTCGGCCAGGGCGCGCAGTTGATCTTCGGTTTCCTCGTAAGGGAAGCTGGCTTCCAGTTCGCGTTGCCAGGGCGTATCCGGGCTGAAGGCGTGGCCGCGTGCGACCTGTCGGCGGGCGTATAGTTCCAACAGTTCGAAGGCCATTTCCTGCACGGCCTGTTTGACGCGCTGTCGCACCAGCGGCCACTGACCGCTGCCCAGGCGAGTGGGGGTAGGCGGGTTGCCGTCTGGGCCGATGTAGCGCGTCAGCCGGTCGGCCTGTTGCACGGGTACGAACAGCCTGTCGCCGGCGGCGTATTCCACACACAGGTATTCGCGCTCGATGCCCTCCAGTTTTCTGCGCACCAGGCCGACGAAGCGCCCCACGCCGTGATCTACGTGCACGACCCAGTCGCCGGTTTTCAGGTCGCCGTAAGCGGCTTCGGGGGTGGTGACGGGCGCCTCAGCGCGGCGGCGCGGACGCGGCGGCTGCCAGCCGAAGATTTCTCCGTCGGTGAGCAGGCGGTGCAGGCCGCCCTGGTCGTCTCGCAGCAGCCAGCCTTCGGCGAGGGAGCCGGTTTGAAAATCGGGGGCAGTGCCGCCGCTCAGAGGCTTGTAATCGCTGTGCCACAATTCTGCCAGCCGGTTTGCCTGCCGTGAGACCACCACGGTGGGGTGATTTTTCCTGCTGGCGGTGATCAGCAACTCCATCAGCGGCTTGAGCCGCCCGCCGAAGCGCGGGTTGGGGGTAAAGCGCTCGGCCAGGGGCGCGGCTTTCCCCGCGGCGGCAGAAACCGGCCCGAGGTGGAGCGTGCGCCCCGGGGGGAGGGAGTCGGCGATTTGATCTGCGCTCAGGTAAGGGACGGGGAAATCGCGCGGGATCAGGTCTTCTGCCAGATAATCCTGACGCAGGGCCAGCGCCTGTTCTTCCAGCGTGTTGAGCGTCTCACGAAAGGCGTGTTCGTCGTCGATCACTACCAGGGCGTCCGGCGGCAGATAGTCGAAAACCCGGCCGGCGTAGGGGTAGAGGACGGGGATGTGGAACTCGCTGAGCGGGTTTTCCGGGTCGGGGTCGGCGGGCAGGATGAACTCGCGGGCGGGGGTGATCAGCAAGCTGTCCAGCCGGCGGATGGTGCGCTGAGTGGCCGGGTCGAAGGCGCGCAGGGTATCGACTTCGTCGCCGAAGAACTCGATGCGCGCCGGTTTGGGGGCGGCCGGAGGCCAGATGTCGAGGATGCCGCCGAGGCGGGCGAACTCCCCTGGAGCGGTGACGCTGTTGACCGGCTGATACCCCAGACGCACCCATTGACGCGCCAGGGCCGGGATGCTGGTTTGCGCGCCGGGACGCAGACGGCGGCAGGCTTTGATGAATTCGCGACGCGGCAGGGTTTTGGTCATCACGGCGCGTGTCGGCGCGACGATGACGGGCGGAGGGATATCGGGCTTGTTGCCGGGGATTTGCGCTGCCGCCAGCACGGTGAGCACGCGCAACCGCTCGAGGCGGACGTTCTCTCCCCAGGGGGCATTTTCGTAGAACAGCGGTGTGGGTTCTGGGAAGAGCAAGCGCGCTTCCTCCGGCAGCCAGAGGGCCAGTTCGTCCATCTGACTGAGAGCCTGCTCGGTGCGAGCGGTGAGGTAGAGGATGGGGCGTTTCAGGGCGCGGTACAATGCCGCCAGCACCGGCAGGCGCGCGGCGCGCGGCAATGCCAGGTTAGAGGGCGGCTGGCCGTCTTCCAGCGCGCGGCAGATGCGGCGCAGCGGCTGGAGATCGGCGAGTGTGGTCAGCAGGGAGAGGAGGGGGTTAGCTGCCGTCATGGGGGGAGCGGTTGTAGCGCGTCATGGCAGCTTCGATGCCCTGCTCGATGAACAGCAGGGCGGCGTCGGCAGCGCGTTCGAGCATGATTTCCAACTCTTCAGCCTGGCTTTGGGGGAAATCCTGAAGCACATAGTCGGCGGTCTGCATGCGCCCCGGCGGTCGGCCGATACCCAGGCGCAGGCGCGGGAATTGCTCGCTGTGCAGGTGCTGGATGATGGATTGCATGCCTTTCTGGCCGCCGGAGCCGCCGGCCGGTCGCAGACGCAGCGTACCAAAAGGCAGGTCAACGTCATCGTAAATCACCAGCAGATTTTCCAGAGGGATTTTGTAGAAGCGCACCAGCGCACCGATGGCCTGGCCGGAGTTGTTCATGTAGGTTTGCGGTTTGGCCAGGATGATTTTGCGTCCATCCAGGCGGGCGTCGCACACCAGGGCTTTTTGTTGCAGGCGCGTGAACTCGCACCCCAGCCGGGATGCCAGCCGGTCGGCGGCCATGAAGCCGATGTTGTGGCGGTTGTTACGGTACTTCCGGCCGGGGTTTCCCAGCCCGGCGATCAGATAGGTGATGTCGTTGGGTGCAGTCTGGCGCAGCCGTTGGAAAAGTTGTTGCATGTGCTTCATTCGCGTCTTCGCAGCGATTTGCGCAGCGAGGAGTACAGCCCCATGAGCAAGAACAGGCCGAGGGATGTGAGCGCGCCGCGCAGCAGGCTGTTGTTGAATTCATGCGGTGTGATTTCCGCCGGGTTTGGCGGCAGAGGGGTAGGTGTGGGGATGGTGGTCGCCGTGGGAGGGATGGGGGTGGGGGTAGGGGAGATCAGCACGGTCGGTGTGATGGTCGGCGTGCTGGTCTCGATGGGGGTGTAGTTACGCACGCGGATATCCGGCACGATGGTCTCGAACTGTGAGCCGTCATTCAGATAGACCACCAGGCGCAGGTTGTACAATCCGTCGGTGATTTGCGAGGTATCCCATTCGCTCAGGCGCGCCGCTTCTACCGGCGATTCGTCGCGATCGATCAGGAACCATGTGCCGGTCTCGTCCTGGGCATAGCCGAAGGAGAGCTCCCAGGCGTCCAGTTGATCGCCCCGCACAGTACCCAGGATGGGTGTGCGCCCCTGCACCGCCTCGCCGGCCAGCGGTGAGAGGATCTCTGCGGGAGGCGGAGGAGGCTCGTCCTCCTGGGCGCGCGCCGCTCCCCAGGGTATCAGGCTGGCAATCAGGAGGAGAAAAACGATTTGGTAGCGCATCGGACGGTTCACATTCGCGACCCCCTAGTTTAACATGGCGCTGCCGGGGTGGCAATCAGGAATAAATGCGCCACAGTCGCCCCAGGGTTTCCTCCAGCCGCGCGGCAAGCGCCTCGCCTCCACGGGTGGTGACGTCGTCCTCGTTCTCGAAAACGACGTAAGGTACCCGCCTGCCTTGAATGGTGAGGAAGTGGGGATCATCGGCGCTGGTTTCCTCCCAATCCACATACCGGTAGAGCTTTTCCATCTTCTCGTCTGGCAGTCCGTGCTCCAGAATGCTGTCCGGTCTTTGGGGGTTGAAGCGGGCGCGGTTTTTGCGCAGACTTTCCTCCCATGAGACGTTGATGTACATCACGCCCATGCGCTCAACAATCTCGTCGCTCAGGTGGCGGAAGGCTTCGCGGAAACCGCCGTGCTCCTTGCCGCGGGCAAATTCGATCAGCACGGTATGCTCCTGGTGCAGATGGGGATGGTCGCGCCGCAGCTTGCGATATTCCAATGAGATGCGGCGGATGAGTACGTTCCACAGGTGTTTGCCCAGGAAGTTGTAGTCCGGGTCGCTGTGTAAGCGGGGATAACCCATTTCGCTGAGGATATCGTCCTCTTCGAACCAGGCCCACAGCATGGGAAAATCGTCAATTTCCACCATTTTACCGATGTGATAGCGCCGGATGCGTTCCTCCAGCGGTGTGTTGCGCAGGTGGAAAAGGATTTCGCTCTTGCCGGCAGCCGGCCGGGCGATCAGGAGAAGGATTTTGAAAATATCTTTGCTCATGTGTTGTCTCTCTCTTATTTTGCTTGCCCCCTCCGATGGGGGAGCACTCAAAAGCTGGTATTGGTGTTCGTCAAAATACGTTAGACGCGACTGCAAAATGGTCAGGTGCACCGCAGAGTGCCCTTCGGCTGCCCCTTGACTTTTACCGCACTCTCAGGCCAAGCGTAAAGATCGCCGAGATTTTCATGGTTGGCTTTGAGAGCCGTGAAATTCTGTCGCGAAACATGCGTCTTTTGAGTGCATCTTTAATTTTTGCTCTGCGCACTCCGCGCTCTCCGCGGTGAATTCGCGCACCCTCCGGCAGGTGGGCGGATTTTATCACAGGAAGCGGTATAATCGGGCGGTATTATGGGAAGTGTCATGGTGAGTCCGCCTGACCGCCAGGCCAGCGCGGAGGCCGTTGGGAAAGTGAGGGCGAGGGGCGTGTACCCTGCAGTGCCCCGACCTTTTGCGGTAGAGGCGCGTACATTCCGGGAGAGGCTGAATTTCTCCCCGTTATCAGGAGGTAAGGTATGCGAGTGACAGTGTTTGGCGGCTCGAAACCTCGCCCTGGCGAGGCGGCCTACGAGCAGGCGCGGCGCCTGGGGCGTTTGTTGGGTGAGGCCGGTCATGTTGTCCTGACCGGCGGCTACATTGGTGCGATGGAGGCGGTTTCGCGCGGCGCAGCGGAAGCCGGGGCACATGTGATTGGGGTGACCTGTGATGAGATCGAGGCCTGGCGGCCGGTCGCTCCCAACCGCTGGGTGAAGGAGGAAATGCGTTTTCCCACGCTACGGGAGCGGATGTACGCCCTGATGGAACACTGCGATGCCGCGCTGGCTTTGCCGGGCGGAATTGGCACGCTGGCGGAAGTCGCTGCCATGTGGTCGCAGATGCAGACGCGCGCCATGCCGTCGCGCCCGCTGATTCTGGTTGGAGCGGGATGGGAGCGAGTGTTTTTGACACTGTTCGAGGAGTTGGGAGAATATATCGACCATCCCAGCCGCGCGCTGTTGAGCTTCGCGGTAGATGTGGATGCCGCTGTGGAAAATCTGAGCGGCCTGTTTGAGGGAGGGTAGCATGGCGGCCATCCAACGGCATGTGCTGGCGCGCCAGTTGAAGGAGTTGGCGGCAACGTTTGAGTCTCCGGAACGGTTTTGCGCCGGCTTGCTGGAGATATTCGATTTTTACGCCGATCATACGCTGCGCGTGCGCAATGCGAAGGATGCCACCCCCCGCTTGCGGGAATTCCACGTTCCGCCTTTGCTGCTCCGGGAAGTGGAAAAATTTCTTGCCCCTTACATCCAAGCGCGTCCGCAGCAGGCGCTGGCACTGGCCGACGCCCTTTGGGCGGAGACGTGTCTGGAAACCCGGCGGCTGGCGGCATGGATATTGGGGCAGGTGCGGCTTCGCCCGCCGTCAGCCTTGCTGGAACGGCTGAACAAGTGGAGCGAAGAGGCGCTTGAGGATGCCGTGCTCAAAGAATTGGCCACGCGCAGCGTGTCCGGTTTATCGAGCGAGGCACCGGATCTGTTTCTGGCTCAGATGGAATCCTGGTTGACGGATGAGGGGGCTGGAAAAGTGCGTTTGGGGTTATACGCCCTGGCGGGATGGGCAAGTAAAGGAGCGGAAGAGCACGGGCCGACGATGTTTCGCTGGCTTGCGCCGCACTTGCGCCATCCCGATCGCTTGATGATCGATGCCTTGCAGGAAGCTCTTGAGGCCTTGATTGTGTCTTTGCCGCAGGAGAGCGCCTTTTTCTTGCAGGAGATGCTTGGGGCAACTCCCCCGCGTGAGCTGGTGTCCTTGTGCCGGCGCGTGTTGCCCCTCTTTCCCCCGGAGGAAGAGAATCTGCTGCGCAGTCATTTGCGCGAGCTTCGCCGCGCGGGCTGAGGCGTTGTGCTCTTGGGCTAACGCGGGGCGGTGGTTTTAGCCTTGGTGGGATGCAGACCGTTCTCCAGTCGGCGTACTACCATGATCACCTTGCCGTGAATTTCCACTGTGGAAGGGTCGTCAATGTAGATCGGTTTCATGGTAGGGTTAGCCGGTTGTAAACGGATGCGTTTGCCCTCGTTGTAGAAGTATTTCAGTGTGGTTTCATTGCGGTCGTTCAGCCACACGGCGACCATCTCGCCGTTGCGGGCTTCGTGCACCCGCTTGACGATCACGATGTCGCCGTCATTGACCATGGCGTCGATCATCGAGTCGCCATCCACCTCCAGGGCGTAGAGATCGGCTGTGTTGCGCTCTGTGCCCGGCAACATGCTCTTCGCCAGCTGAATGGCGTTCGATTCGGGGTCGAAGGGGCTGAAATCGGAAGTGGGGAAGGGGATGGGTTCGCTGGCGACGATACGGCCCAGCAATGGCAGGCTGATCAGTTCGTCTGTGCCGGCCGTCAGGGTTTGCACGGCTTCTTTGAAGCGGCCGCGGAACTCCTGCACCAGCCGCAGACCGCGCGAGACGCCGCGATCGCGTTCGATATAGCCCATCTCCTCCAGTTGATCGAGGTAATAATTGGCGACCGAAGTAGAGGAAATCTCCGCGCGATCGCAAATTTCGCGGATGGTGGGGGGATAGCCGTGTTTTTCCTGGAAAGTATCCAGCACTTGTAGCACACGGCGGTGCTTTTCTGTCAACCCCTCTCGTTTTCTTCGTGCCATCATAGTGCACACTCCCAGCGATTAAACCGAAAATTTGTGCTACTATATTACACGAACATTCGTTCTGAGTCAAGAGGTAATCTTTTCGACGATCGGGGTCTCGAGCGGGAAGATCAGCGTTTCTCCGTCGCTGCGATGCGCTCTACCAGGCGTTTCTCCAGTTCCCCCCAACCGGTAGGACGGATTTCCAGCGGCAACCCCAGATACGCGGCGATCTGGCGGGCTTTCTGACGATAGGGGGGCAGGTTGCTCTGGGTGAGGAACACCACCCGGCGGTAGTTGCGGAAGTATTCGTCTTTGAGGTCAGGGTAGCGGTCCAGCCCCATGCTCTTGAGAATCAATCCATCGAATGTGCGCACCATGAAATCGGTCAGGAAGAATGTGCCGGGTTCTTCCTCCATCAGGGTGGCAAAAGATTCCCCCGCGTACATCTCGTAGCAGTGCGGGCCGGGGATGCGCTCGATGTCTGGATAGCGTTTCAGCAGGGCGTCCAGCGCGCCGCGCGTACCGCAATCGCCGAATACCACGATCAGCCGTTCGCAGCGCTCGCGCCAGGCGAGGATGCGTTCTTCAACGTGAGGGGCGATGCGTTCGGGGAAGGCGTGGTCGATGGCCGGGATGCCGATCACGCGGGCATCCCAGCCATAGGCTGCGACCATCTGGGAGATTTCGCGCCCCAGCGCGCCGCAGACGATCAGGCCGGTGGTCATGCGATACCCTCCGGTGAAGGTTGTGAGGGCTTCCGGGTTTCTACATCGGCTGCGGCTTGAAGCACGACCTGG
>RFKO01000039.1 GCA_003694235.1 Anaerolineae bacterium | reverse complement strand
CCCCCCTCCCCGCAACCGCTGTTGGTCAGCCGCACGCCCGCGCTGGCATGGCTGGATGAAAAACTCAACCTGTGCGCCTCCCTGCTCCCCCAGGTCGCATTGTTGCTCGAGGAAAATTACACACCATCCCCACAGGCCGACATCGCCCTGCGCTATGCGCCTCTGCCGGAAAGCACAACCGGCAGCGTTACATTGTTAGGAGGAGACACCCTGTTGGCCGTGGCGCACCCATCCATCCCCGTTGGAGACCTGGAGAGCGTAGATGTCCGTCTGCTGGCCACCTCTCCCCAGCCGCCTCACACCTTTTACACCTACCCCGCCGCAGATGAACTGCGCCAGAACTTTGATGCCTTCGTTCTGGCGGGGTGGCGTCTCTCACCAAACGCCCGTTTGGCTCCCAATCCCATCGCCATGCTGCAGGCAATCCGCGCCGGGGAGGTCGCCGTAGGGTATGTGCCGCAAAACGCGGCCACCGGCTACGAGGTCGCCAGCGCCCCACTGACAGACGCAGCCGGCGCGCCGCTACATCTCGACATTGTCGCCCTCACGGCACAGGAACCTGAGGGGATCGTGCGCGTGTTCGTCGCCTGCCTGGACGGCGTGCTACCCTGAAATCTCCCCCCACAGAAACCAGAACGGTTGCTCAGGAAAGGCCGCCGCCATCTCCGGCGGCCACAGGAACGCGCCCATGCGCCACATGGCGCGCAATTGGACATCCATCCCCTTCAACACGTCCAGGTCGTCAGATGAAAGCGGAAGCCGCTCCTGCAACAGCAGTTCCAGGATCACACGCAGGCGTACCTGGTAGGCATAATAGCCGGCATTCCCAACATCGGTCTGAAGTTCGCCTACATACTGTCCCCACTGCCGCAGACGAGCCGCCCAGTCCCGCGCCGCCTTACGCTCCCAGGCCACCCGCCAGCGCTCGCGCAGATGCCAGAACGCAGTCTCCATTTGTTGCGCTTCAGCCTGCGGCACGAGGGAGGTGAAAATCCGCAGATAGAGCAAAATCGTCCCCAGGGTGAGGGCAGGGTATGTCCCCTCTCCGGCGGGAGGACGCGCATCGATCGGCCAGTACAAATCCTCGGAGAGCAGGTAACCATCCAATGCCGCCTGCGCCGCCTGAAGGTAACGCCGAAAATACGCAACCGAATGAGATTTCATCGCCTTGAGATTGTACTACACTTCGGCTTGACACCAGGGGCAAGGCGTGCTAAAGTGACGCTTGTTCGGCAGATGTTTCCACAAGGCAACTGTGCTGCGTGTTCATACTGCCCGTTGGTTTTTCCGTACCCATCAGGAAAGGAGTTTGTCCGTGTCAGAGCGTGAAACCGGAACCGTGAAATGGTTCAACGCCAGCAAAGGGTATGGCTTCATCGAGCGCGATCAGGGGAGCGATGTTTTCGTCCACTACAGCGCGATTCTGGGAACAGGTTATCGCACACTGGAGGAAGGACAGCGCGTAGAGTTCGAAGTCGTACAGGGCGATAAAGGCCCGCAGGCACAGAACGTCTCGCCGATCTAGCCAGCCATTTGCCAAACCACAAGCGGACGCCCCAGGAAGGGACGTCCGCTTTCTTTCTGTTCACTCCTCACTTTTCACTTTTCACTCTTCACCCCTCACTCACCACCTCCCCCATCACCGAAAGGTCATACCCCGGCAGATCGGCTACCATGCTGCGAAAGTCCGGGTCCTGCAAGACATCCCACAAGGGGGCGAGCAAGTCAGAGTCGGCAAAGGTCAGCGGCACGACCAGATCATAGCGCTCCTGAAACAGAGGGATGAAGTCCAGTTCAAGCGCTCTGGCTGCCGCGGCGATGCCCAGTCCGCAGTCGGCGCGGCCCGAGGCGACCGCGGCGGCGACCGCCAGATGGGTGTATTCCTCCTGTTCGTAACCCGCGATTTGCTCTGGCGGAATATTTTGCTGCGCCAGGTGATAATCCAGCAGCACCCGCGTCCCCGCGCCGCGCTGACGGTTGACAAAGCGCACATCGGGACGCGCCAGATCCGCCAGCGAACGAACCGCTTTCGGGTTGCCGCGCGGCACGATCAGCCCCTGCTGACGACCCACCAGCGCCACCACGCGCACCGGCGTATCGGGCAGATAGCGGCGAATGTAGCTCAGGTTGTACTCGCCGCTCTCCGGGTCGAGCAGATGCGAACCGGCCAGGTGCGCCTCACCGCGGCGCAGCGCAACCAGTCCGCCCAGGCTGCCCACGTTGGCCGAAGCCAGTCGGCGGCCGCGCGCCGCCAGGAACTGCGCCAGCACGTCCAGGGTGATGTCATGCGAGCCAATGGCAAAGATGGTCTCGTCAATCTCGGCCGGTGAGCGGTAGAGGCGCACGCGCACCTTCTCCCCGGCCGGCATACCCTGCGAGCCGCTGGGCACCACCAGGATGCCGTCGGCGCGCACCAGCGAGGTGATCACCCCCGAACCGCGGGAGAGCGGGGCGGCCAGCACACGATCACCCACACGCCCCACCGCCACGCGCACGTAGTCATCATCGCCTGCGGGAGAAACCAGTTTGCGCGTCAACTCGGCCTCGATTTCCACCGGCCGCGCCGGTCGGCGACCCAGCCAGCGCGCCAGCAGCGGCTCGACGAAGATCTCACCCGTCAGCGCGGCAGAGACCGGATACCCCGGCACCCCAACAACCGGCACACGCCGCCCGCCATCGAGTGACAACATCCCCAGGATCACCGGATGGCCGGGACGCACCGCCACACCATGCACCAGCAGTTCTCCCAGCGACTCCACCACGCGGGCGGTGAAGTCCTCCGATCCGGCCGAGGAGCCGGCATTGACCAGCACCAGATCGTGCTCCAGGGCCGCTTCCCGCACGCGGGCGCGAATCTGCTCGAAATCGTCCGGGGTGATGGGGAAACGCGTCGCCTG
>RFKO01000270.1 GCA_003694235.1 Anaerolineae bacterium | reverse complement strand
GAAGAAAGTTCAGCATGGCTTGAAGGTTGGGAAATCCCACGCGTTCTCCAGATTGCGGGTCTTCCAGTGATACCAGCCAGGCGGAGTTCATTCCGCCGCGTCGCCACAGGCGTAACAGGTAAGAGCGGTAGGTGAATTTGTCTGTGTCCATCCGGGTTTAACGATCATGGTTGGTAGGTAGAGATGTGAGTGATGTGACAGAGGATGTGCCGCTGTGCCGGCCTGATGATCACTCGCCTTACGAACGCAACTTGATTGCTCTGAGTGTAAGAGGCTAGCGACAGGGAAACGTCAGGGGAAAGTGGATCTGTGTGCTGAACTTTGTATAATTCTTCCCTTAGGGTATAATCCGGAGGCATGGAACCAACGTTACGCTTGCAGTTGTTGGGCATGTTCCGCCTGATGAGGGGGGAACGAACACTGGGCGAATTCGAGTCCAGCAAGGTGCGCGCCTTGCTCTCTTATCTGGTGGTGGAAAGAGAAAAATCCCACAGCCGGGATGCGCTGGCGGGGTTGCTCTGGCCGGATGCTCCCGATACCGTTGCGCGGAAAAATCTGCGCCAGGCGCTGACCAATCTGCGCAAAGTGATCGGCGATGCCCATGCTGATCCTCCTTACCTCGAGATCTCGCGATATCAAATTCGCATCAACCCCAATGCCGCCTTATGGGTGGACGTCGTCGAATACGCCCGCCTGTTGGAAGCCGTGGAGGCTCATTCCCATCGCGACATGGCGCGCTGCACGATCTGTGCGGAACACCTGCAACGGGCCGTCGATCTGTATCAGGGAGAATTTCTGACGGGGCTGTATGTGGGGGAAAGCGCTCTGTTCGACGAGTGGATGATGCTCACCCGCGAACGCCTGCATCGCCAGGCGATTCGTTCCCTCGAATTGCTGGTGAAATATTATGAAAAATGCGGTCGTCTGGATGATGCATTGCGGTGTTCCAACAGGCTATTGGAACTGGAACCCTGGAGCGAAAAGTTATATGCCATACAAATGCACCTGCATGCGCTGCGCGGCAACCGCAGCGCGGCGCTGAAGGCGTACCAGCGCTGCCAGGAAGTGCTGATGGAGGAATTTGGCGTCGAGCCGCTGCCGGAAACGCAGCAGTTATGGCAGCAGATTCGTCATGGAAAGTACGCCGTGGAGACATCAACGCCGCCGCCTTCCAACATACCGCCTGCCCTCACGCCGCTGGTGGGCCGCAAAGACGAATTGAGCGCGCTGATAGGACGCCTGCTTAACCCTCAATGTCGGCTGATCACCCTCACCGGCCCCGGCGGCGTGGGCAAGACCCGTCTGGCGCTCGAAACCGGGCGGCGAATGCGCCATGCTCTGCCGGATGGCGTCTTCTGGGTTTCATTGATGGAGGTTGAGCCCGGCGGTGAACTGCCCTTCGCCGTCGCCCATGCGGTGCAATACCCCCTGCGCGGCACTAAACCGCCAGAGAGCGAACTGGCAGCCTATTTGCAGGGGAAGGAAATGCTGCTCATCCTGGACAACTTCGAGCACTTGCTGACAGAGACCCCCCTGCTTGTGACCTGGATGCGCGCTGCTCCGCAAAGCGCATTTCTGGTCACCTCGCGCCAGCCGCTGGGACTGCAGGCTGAGGAGGTCTTTTCACTCTCCGGCCTGCCCTATCCCCAGGGGGACTCGCGAGATGTGGCGCGCAACGATGCTGTCAGGTTATTTGTCAGCAGCGCCCGCCGGGCGAAAAGCGATGTGACCCTGGATGAAAAAAGCATCTCCACTGTGGCACACATCTGCAAGATGGTAGAAGGATTGCCTCTGGCAATCGAACTGGCCGCCGCCTGGATGCGACACATTCCACCTCAAGAGATCGTCACTCGAATGCAAGAAGGGTTGGGCGCACTGGCGGTGGCATGGCCGGATGTGCCGCCCCGTCATCGCAGTCTGCACGCCGCTTTCGATCAATCCTGGCAATTACTCTCCGCTGAGGAACAACGGTCTTTCGCACGCCTGGCAGTCTTTCGCGGTGGTTTCTCAGCCCAGGCCGCCGAACAGGTGGCAGGGGTGAGCCTTCCGCGTCTCACCGACCTGGTAGACGCCTCGCTGGTACAGTTCTCTCCTGAAGGGCGTTATTCCTTTCACGCTCTGATCCATCAGTTTGCTGATGAAAAACTGGACTCTCAGCGCTCCGCCTTGCGGCAGCAGCATGCCCGCTATTACGCGAACTTTGTGTCCCACCGCGCGGAGGATATCCTTTCTCCCCGCCAGGTGGAAGTGTTCGGTGAGATCACCCGCGAGTGGGGAAACATCCGCGCCGCCTGGAATTGGTGCGTCGAGCAGAGAGATGTCACCTTACTGGACAAAATGCTGCACCCACTCTTTCATTTCATCGACGGTCGCAGTTACATCGCCGAGGGGCTGGAACTGTTTACCAGGGCTGTGGACGAATTGGCCGGGGCGGAAGAAGCGCTATCGCTCTACTGGCGACTGCAAACGCGGCGCTCGGTGTGGGTTTCCCAAACCGGCGATCTGGAGACCGCCGCATCCCTATTGCGCCAGGGCAGGGAGTATTTTCGCTCCCAGGGAGATCAGCGCGAGGAGGCCTTCGCAGTTCACCAGTTAGGGCGCGTGGTTTATTTGCAGGGCGATTTTCCCAACGCCCAGCAAACCATGGAGCAGGCGCTGACCATGTACCAGACGCAGGAAGATGCCTTTGGCATCAGTGTAACACTCAACGCCCTGGCATTGATCCTGTGTCTGCAGGGGGAATACCAGCGCGCTCACGATTTGGTGCAAGAGAGCCTGGCGATTTACCAGGAGTTCGGCGACCCCTGGGGACTGGGAGTGCGTTACAACAACCAGGGGATAATCACTCAAAGGCTGGGAGATTACGCCCAGGCCGAACAATCCTACACCCAGGCGATGGCCTGTTGGGAAGAGTTAGGTCACACTTTGGGATTTGCCTCGGTGCATACCAACCTGGGTCTCTTGCTGGAGACCCGTGGCGAGTACCAGGATGCCGTCAAGCACTACGAAGAGGCGCTGCGGCTGTTTCGGAGGCTGAATAACTATTTTGGTTGCGCCACCATCTTGAACAACCGCGGAAATGTCGCCGCCCGCCAGAAAGAGTACGCTCTCGCCCGCTCTTATTATGAAGAGTGTCTGGAGCTCCGCGAGAAACTGGGCGACCAGCGCGGGCTGATCAGCGTGACCAACAATCTTGGGCGTATTGCCGTCTGGCAGGGCGATTTCACCGAAGCCCGTCGCCATCTGCGCCGCGTCCTGGAAGACGGGCCGCGCTACAACGTGCTCCCCTTGACACTGTCTGCTCTAGGCTGGATGAGCGAAATGATGGCCAGCGAGGGGAATGTCGCCCAGGCGGTTGGCTTTTTAACTTACGTGAGTGCACATCCTGCCGCCACACCAGAGACGCGCGAAGATGCGCGAAAGTTGATCGAGGCTATTTCCACCCCGCTTTCTGCGGAGGAACTCGCCGCGGCGCGGGAAGCCCTGTCTGGCCTCTCTTTCGAGCAGGTGTGCCAGATGGCACTGGAAGTCGCCGGCTAGTCCCCCCTTCTTCACCCAACCGCCATAAAACAAAGGGCGGGAGGCCTTCGCGCTCCCGCCCGCTCCGGTGGCATCAAAACTGCCGCGACCAGTCTCTGTGCCAGCGCTCCACCACCACTTTGGTCTGGGTGAAGAACTCGACCGCGTGGCGCGCCTGCCCGTGCAGCGTCCCGAAGAAGCTGTCCTTCCAGCCGCTGAAGGGGAAGAAGGCCATCGGCGCGGCCACGCCGATGTTGATGCCGACATTCCCCGCCTGCACCTCGTAGCGGAATTTGCGCGCCGCCGCGCCGCTCTCGGTGAACAGACAGGCCATGTTGCCGTAGCGCCGGTCGTTCACCAGCGCGATGGCCTCGTCCAGTGTGTTCACCGGCATCAGCGCCAGCACCGGCCCAAAGATTTCCGTATGCGCCACCTCGCTGCT
>RFKO01000269.1 GCA_003694235.1 Anaerolineae bacterium | reverse complement strand
CAGGTCGATCAGCGTGTGCAGATTGTGGATCGAGAGCAGGGTGGCGCCCAGCATCTCGCGCGCGGTCACCAGGTGGCGCAGGTAGGCGCGGCTGAAACGGCTACATGTGTAGCAGGAGCAGCCTTCCACCAGCGGGCGCGGGTCGCGGGCGAATTCGGCGCGGGCGATGTTCAATTTGCCTGCGGGGGTGAAGGCGGCTTTGTGGCGCGCCAGGCGGGTGGGCAGCACACAGTCGAAGATGTCCACCCCGCGCAACACGCCGTTCACCAGGTCTTCCGGTGTGCCCACGCCCATCAGGTAGCGGGGTTTGTCCTCCGGCAGAACGGCGTCAACCACTTCGAGGATGCGATGCATTTCCTCTTTGGTCTCTCCTACCGAGAGCCCGCCGATGGCGTGGCCAGGGAATCCCAGGCTGCTGAGGAACTCGGCCGATTGCCGGCGCAGATCAGGGAAGACGCCGCCCTGCACGATGCCGAACAGTGCCTGATCGGGGCGCGTTTTGGCTTTCAGGCAGCGCTCTGTCCAGGCGTGGGTGCGCCGCAATGCTTCTTCGTTGTAGGCGCGGTCATAGGGTTGGGGGCATTCGTCGAATGCCATGATGATGTCGGCCCCCAGGTTTTCCTGGATGGCGATAGAGCGCTCAGGGGTCAGGCGATGCGTCGAGCCGTCAATGTGACTTTTGAAGGTCACGCCGTCATCGTCTATTTCGTTGATCCCTCCCAGGGAGAAGACCTGAAAACCGCCGGAGTCGGTCAGGATCGGCCGCTCCCATTGCATGAAGGCGTGCAGACCGCCCAGTTCGGCGATGATCTCGTCGCCGGGGCGCAGGTAGAGGTGATAAGTGTTCGCCAGAATCAGACGGGCGTCGATCTCCTCGAGCTGCGCGGGCGTCAGCGATTTGACGGTTGCCTGCGTGCCCACCGGCGCAAATACGGGGGTGGGAATGTCTCCATGAGGGGTGTGGAAAATCCCGGCGCGGGCGCGCCCCTGCCGGGCGAGAAGGTCGAACGAAAAAAGTGGGGTCATGACGGCGACCGATTATACCGCGTTGCGGCGCGGTGTTGATGATATAATTGCCCCCGTTGACTCGCTTTACGGAATCTTAATATCCATGGAGAGAATGACTATGCAGAAACTCAATGTTCCCGGCCCCAAGGCCAGGGAGGTTCTGGCGCGTGATCGGAAGCATATTTCCCCCTCCTATCCGCGCGCTTATCCGTTTGTCATGTCCCACGGCAAGGGATGTGAGGTGTGGGATGTGGACGGCAACCGGTATCTGGATTTTGCCGCCGGCATCGCGGTGGCAAACACCGGCCATTCGCATCCCAGGGTGGTCAAAGCCATTCAGGAGCAGGCCGAGAAATTCCTGCATATTTCTTCGGATTTCTATCACCCTATCTGGGTTGATCTGGCAGAAAAACTGAGCGAAGTCGCACCCTTTTCCGAAGATGCGGCTATCTTCTTCTCCAATTCCGGCACCGAGGCGGTCGAGGCGGCGATTAAGCTGGCGCGGCATCACACCGGGCGCACCCAGTTCATCGGCTTCCTGGGCGCGTTTCACGGGCGGACGATGGGCTCGCTGGCGTTTACGGCCAGCAAGCCGGTCTATCGCCACGGCTTTTTCCCCCTGATGAACGGCGTGGTGCATGTCCCTTATCCGGATGAATTCCGGCCGGTGCTGGCCTCGCGCCCCGGTGAAGATTATGGGGAGACGGTTGTGCGCTACATCGAGGAGCAGATTTTCGGGCGGCTGATACCGGCGGAGGATGTGGCCGGCATTCTGGTCGAGCCGATTCAGGGCGAGGGCGGTTATGTCGTCCCCCCGTCGGGATTCTTCCCCGCGTTGCGCGATCTGTGCGATCGGTATGGTATCTTGTTGATCGATGATGAAGTCCAGGCCGGTATGGGGCGTACCGGTAAGATGTGGGCTATCGAGCATTTTGGCGTTGAACCGGACATCGTGTGCTCGGCCAAGGGGATTGCCTCCGGTGTGCCCTTCGGTGCCACGCTGGCGCGCAAGAGCGTGATGACCTGGCCGGAGGGCGCACACGGTAACACCTATGGCGGCAATCCGCTGGCCTGTGCGGCCTCGTTGGCGACGCTGGAATTGTTGCAAAGCGAATTGATCGAGAACGCCGCGCGGATGGGCGAGTACGCCATGGATGCTCTGGCAGAGATCCAGTCCCGCCATCAGCATATTGGCGATGTGCGCGGCAAAGGGTTGATGATTGGTGTTGACCTGGTCACAGACCGTCAGACGCGCCAGCCGAACAAGAAACTGCGCGACCGGGTGGAGCATTTGAGCTTCGAGCATGGTTTGATCACGCTGGGATGTGGTGCCAGCAGCATCCGCCTGGCGCCGCCGCTGGTGGTCACCAGAGAGCAACTGGACGAAGGATTGGCGATTTTCGAACACGCCCTCTCGCTGGCCGAGGCAGAATGAGCAATCGCCGCGGAGCAGGCAGAGGCCCGCTCCGCGGCCGTAAACCGTAATCATGGTGTTGAACCTGTTGCCCGATTTTCGCAGCCGCCAGCGGGATTACCTGCTGGAGATCGCCCGGCTGATCACCCAGGAACTCGACCTGGACAAGTTGCTGGCGCGCATCCTGCGCGTTGCGGTGGAGATGCTCGCCGGTCAGGCCGGTTTGATCGCACTGCGTCGGGAACAAGGCGGCTGGGAGGTGGCGGCGTCCTATGGCGTCACCGCGGCGTTCATCCAGCAAATCAATCAGTTGCTTGGCCAGGTGCCGGATAACGAGGAGCCAGCACGCTTTGAACTGCCGGCAATCAACCAGATTTTGCAAACGGTTACCCGCGAGGCCAGCCACAACCTGCTTACCGGTGTGGCTTTGCCGTTGATCGCCCGTCAGCGTGTGGTGGGTTTGACGTTTATTTTTCGCGCCTATCGCACGGTGTTTTCCAGTAACGACCGCGCGCTGTTGCAGAGCTTCGCCGATCAGGCGGCCATCGCTGTGCACAATGCCCAGCTGTACCAGCAGGTGCGCCAGGAGAAGCGACGGCTGGACGCCTTGCTGGATTCGGTCGCCGATGGCATTCTGATCCTGGCTGCGGATCATACGATTGAACGCGTCAACCCGGCCTTTGCGCGCATGTATGGCGATTCTCGCCAAAACATTGCCGGCCGCTCGCACGACGAGGTGATTCGCTGGGTAAGCCGCCGTCAGGGTCAGACGTTGCAGGAAGCCGAGGCGGATGGCTGGCCGCTGACGCCCCACGCCACGCTGTATGTGGAAGGGGAGATCGAACGTCCTGGCGGGCTGCCGTTGTCGGTCGGGGTGACGTACGCACCGCTGCTGTCGCCTGCCGGCCAGCTGGTCAACATCATCGCCACCATGCGGGATATCACACACTTCCGCGAGGCCGAAGAGCTCAAATCCACCTTTATTTCGGTAATTACTCACGAACTCAAAACGCCCGTTGCGCTGATCAAGGGCTATACCGGCACGTTGCGGCGTGAGGATGTCTCGTGGGATGACGAAATCGTGCGCGAGAGTCTCCAGGTGATTGACGAGGAGGCCGATCGCCTGAACACGCTGATCGAGAACTTGCTGGATGCCTCCCGCTTACAGGCCGGTGGGTTACGTCTGAATCTGACCGATATCTACCTGCCGGACTTTGCCGCCCGTATCGCCGAGCGCTTCCGCACCCAGAGCGACCGCCATACGTTGGTGGTCAATTTCCCGTCGGATTTTCCGGTGGTGCTGGCGGATGAAGACCGGCTGGAACAGGTGTTTTCCAACCTGCTTTCCAACGCCATTAAGTATTCCCCGGAGGGCGGCGAGGTGCGCATCAGCGGTCAGGTGCGCGCCGATCAGGTGATCATTTGTGTGCAGGATGAAGGGCCAGGGATCGCCCCTGGAGATTTGCCGCACATCTTCGAGCGCTTCTACCGCGCGGAAGACGCCGCCCGCACCACCAAAGGCGCCGGTCTGGGGTTGTACCTGACACGCGCCATCGTTGAAGCCCACGGTGGGCGCATCTGGGTTGACCCGCACCCCCAGGATGGCGCGCGCATTTGCTTTTCTCTGCCACGCTGAATCACGCAATCAACCGACCGCGGTCGGATTTCATTTGGAGCCCGTTATGCCCAGAACGCAAGTATCTTGTCCAAACTGCCGCCAACCGGTGGTGGCAGAGGTAAAACAACTGTTTGATGTTTCCCAGGACCCACGCGCCAAGCAGGAAATCCTCTCAGGGATGTTCAACCTGTTGCAATGCCCGCATTGCGGATATCAGGGTAACCTGGCCACTCCCATTGTGTACCACGACCCGGAGAAAGAACTGCTGTTGACCTATTTCCCGCCCGAGGTGCAGATGACGCGCGACGAACAGGAGCGCGTCATCGGGCCGTTGATCACGCGGGTGATGGAGTCGCTGCCACAGGAGCAGCGCAAGGGGTATCTGCTCAACCCGCGCACCATGCTCACTTTGAAAGGAATGGTGGAGACCATTCTGGAAGCGGATGGCATCACGCGCGAGATGCTCGCGGCGCAGGAGAAACGTTTTGCCCTGGCGCGCCGCCTGTTGAGCGTTTCCAACGAGTCACTGCCGGAGGTCATCCGCCAGGAGAGTGAGTTGATTGATCAGGAATTCTTCGCGCTCTTTGCACGTCTGTTCGAGAGCGCGCTGGCGAGTGGAGATCAGAACGCTGCCCGGCGTATGCAGGAGGTGCAGAGTGCGCTGCTGGAACACAGTCCTTTCGGGCAGGAGTTGAAGTCGGCCGCCGAGGCTTTGCAACAGGCGCAGCAGGATTTGCAGGCATTGGGCGAGGGCCTGACGCGCGAATCTTTGCTGGAGATGGTTATCTCTGCGCCGGACGACGCTCGCCTGCAGGCGTATGTTCAGCTGGCGCGTCCGGCAATGGATTACACTTTCTTCCAGTTGCTCAGTCAGCGCATTGACCAGGCGACCGGAGAGCGCAAAGAGCATCTGCTGAAGGTGCGCGAAAAGTTGTTGCAATACACTGGCGAGGTGGATGATGCCATTCAGCAGCGCCGCGAGGTGGCGCGCCGCAATGTGGAAACCCTGTTGCAAGCCGAAGATTTGCCGGCCGCCGTGCGGGCGAATTTGCCGGCGATCGATGAATTTTTCGTCGAGGCATTGAGCGCCGCCCTGGAAGAAGCCCGCCAAAAAGGCGATCTGGAGCGCTCCAGTCGTTTGCAGCAGGTGCTCACCGAGATCGAAAAGTTATCCGCCCCTCCGCCTGAGATCCAGCTGGTGGAAGAACTGGTTGAGATGGCCGATGACGAGCAGAGCGTCTTGAGCCGCCTGCAAAGCCTGGAGGATGATGCCCTCCGGCGTTTGACCGATATGTTGACCAGTATGGCCGCCTCTCTGGAGGCCGATTCGTCGGAACAGGCTGCTGAACTGCGCGAGCGCCTGCAAAAAGTATACAACGCGGCGTTGCGCCTCTCGATGAAGCGTTCGATGGGGGGGTGAAGCGGTTTGAAAAACAAGAGCGGCCGGACGTGAGATAAGTCTGGCCGCTTTTTTTTT
>RFKO01000038.1 GCA_003694235.1 Anaerolineae bacterium | reverse complement strand
CCAGTTGCCGGTGATCGGCCAGCGTGCGCACGTAAGCACGCATCGCCTTTCGCAGGCGTTCGGCGGCCGCCCCCTCTTCCCCCACCAGCGCGCCAATCTCGCCGGTCAGCAGATCGAGGGCCTGATCGAGCAATTCGCTGAGGATTTCCTGCTTGCTGGCGATGTGATGGTAAAGCGAAGCCTTCTTGATACCCAGGGCATTGGCGATATCCTGCATGGAAGCGCCGTGAAACCCTTTGCGGCTGAAGACCTGGGCCGCGGCCTCGAGAATATCTGTGCGGTTGTTGCTCATGGCGAACTCTCCCTACCGACCGGTCGGTAGGGAGAGTATAGCATGCCTCGCTCTCGCCGTCAAGAACTTAACGCCAGGCGGCGAGAAATTCCAGCACACTGGCGGTGTCGAGGCAGGACAGCCGGGCCGGGTGAGCGAATCCATGTACACCCAGGCCAGTGAAAACGGCACGGCAAAAATTGTGGCCACGATGGCGAGCAGGGCAAAACGCAACAAACGCATACCCATAATTATAGGCGCGGCGGTATAATTGGTTTCACCTTCCTTATCCAATGGAGCAACCATGTCACTGAGCAAACAGGCGCGATCCATCGCCCCATCCCCCACCTTTGCCCTGAACGAAAAAGCCAGTATCCTGCGTGCCCGCGGTGAGCCGGTGATTCACCTGGGCATTGGAGAACCCAAAAACCCCACGCCGATCAACGCCATTCTGAACTCATCGGCGTTGCTGCGCGTGGGCGAGGTCAAATACTCGCGTGTGGATGGCACGCCTTCGCTCAAGAAGGCCATCATTCGCTACACGGAGGAGAACTACGGCCGCGTGCCGGCGCCGGAGAATATCATCGTGACCACCGGCGCCAAGCAGTCGCTGTTCAACATTCTGTACACGCTGGTCAATCCTCAGGATGAGGTTATCCTGCTGGCGCCGTATTGGGTGAGCTATCCCGAGATGGTCAAAATGTGCTACGGTGTGCCGGTTGTGGTCACACCGGAAGATGGCACGTTCTATCACCGCATGGAAGACATCGAGGAAGCCGTCAGCTCGTACACCAAAGCCATCATCGTCAACAGCCCCAACAACCCTTCCGGCGCAATGTATCCCGAAGACTTCATCGCCGAACTGGTGGATTTCTGCGAGCGCAGGGGCATCTACCTGATTTGCGACGACATCTATCACAAACTGGTGTTTGATGACAAAACCTGGACGCCGGCCTACCAGTTCACCCAACGCAGCATTGATGAAAGCCATTTGATCGTGGTCAACGGGGTGTCCAAAGCCTACGGCATGACCGGCTTCCGCATCGGCTGGGTGATTGCCTCGCGCCGGCTGGTGGAGGTGATGACCAACGTACAGGCGCAGATGACTTCGAACCCCTCCACCTTGCTGCAGGCCGCAGCGGAGGGCGCGCTTCTGGGCCCGCAAAACGTGATTGAAAACCTGCGTCTGACCATCCAGAACAACCGCGACGTGGTGCTCACCGAACTCAAAGCGTTTAGCAACGTGCGTGTCATCCCGCCGGATGGCACGTTTTATGTGTTACCCGATTTCCGCGCCTACGACGGCAATTCCACCCGCCTGGCCGAATTCCTGCTGGAAAAAGCGCTGGTGGTCACCGTGCCGGGTGCAGCCTTCGGCCTGGAAGGCTATCTGCGCCTGAGCTTTGCCGGCTCGGCCAAAGACCTGATCGAAGGCATCCGGCGTATGCGTTGGGCGCTCGACCCCACCGCTCCCAACGAAATCTACATCGGCGATCGCAAACTGGTACGGGACTGGATGTAGGATTTACGTGTTGATGTGCTCCAGTGCTTACATGCTTAAGTGCAGGAGGACACGTAAGCACGAAAACACATGAACACGTAAACACGTGAACACGAGGCCTCATGAACAACATACTGAACATCAAAACCCCTGCCGAGGGTCAGGCGCACGCGCTGAAAGCCGAGTACGACCTGAAGAACCACGGCTTGCGCAACCTGCGCCTGGATTACTGGAATCTGCCGCCCGAAGCGCTGTACGAAGAGATCGTGTTTCGCGGCGAGGGCCGAATCGTCAATGGCGGGCCGGTGCGCGTGGTCTCCGGCAGGCACACGGCCCGCGCCGCACAGGACAAATTCATCGTGCGCACACCCGCAGTCGAAAACGAGATCTGGTGGGGTGAGTACAACCGGCCGTACAGCCCGGAATTGTTCGACGAACTGTTCGCCCGTCTGCAGGGCTTTGTGCAGGGCAAAGACCTGTTCGTGCAGGATTGCTACGCCGGCGCGCACCCCGATTACCGGTTGCCGGTGCGCATCATCACCGAATACGCCTGGCACAGCCTGTTCGCCCGCAACATGTTCCTGCCACTGCGCTCGGCGGAGGAATACCGCACCCATGTGCCGCAGTTCACGGTGGTCGCCCTGCCCACGTTTCGCGCTTTCCCCGCCATAGACGGCACGCGCAGCGACACGTTCATCGTGATTAATTTCGACCAGCAGCTGGCCATCATCGGCGGCTCAGGCTATTCCGGCGAGATCAAGAAGTCCATCTTCACGGTTATGAATTACCTGCTGCCCAAAGAGGGCGTGATGACCATGCACTGCTCGGCCAATCAGGGGGACGATCCCAATGATGTGGCTTTGTTCTTCGGGCTTTCCGGCACCGGCAAAACCACGCTCTCCGCAGACCCGACGCGCGGGCTGATCGGCGACGACGAGCATGGCTGGGCCGATGACGGCGTGTTCAACTTCGAGGGCGGTTGCTATGCCAAGGTGATACAGCTCTCCCCCACCGCCGAACCGGAGATTTACGCCTGTACGCAGCGTTTCGGCACCATCCTGGAGAATGTGATTTTCGATCTGGTCACACGGCGGATTGATCTGGACGACGGCGAAATCACCGAGAACACACGCGCCTCTTACCCGCTGCACTACATCGCCAACGCGCTGCCCGAAGGGCGCGGCGGTCACCCGCGCAACATCATCCTGCTGACCTGCGATGCCTCCGGTGTGATGCCGCCCATCGCCCGCCTGACGCCAGCACAGGCGATGTACCATTTCATCTCCGGTTACACATCCAAAGTGGGCGGCACCGAGGTCGGCCTGGGCGAAGAACCGGAGATCACCTTCAGCGCCTGTTTCGGCGCGCCGTTTATGGTGCATCACCCGGCGCGCTATGCCGAGTTGCTGGCGCGCAAAATGGCGCGTCATGGCGCGACCGCCTGGCTGTTGAACACCGGCTGGGTCGGCGGCCCGTACGGCGTGGGCAAGCGCATTTCCATTTCCTACACGCGGGCCATGCTGCGCGCCGCGCTCAGCGGGGCGCTGGAGGATGTAGAATACTACACTGAACCGGTGTTTGGCTTTCAGGTACCCCGCCATTGCTCCGGCGTGCCGGATGAAGTGCTCTACCCGGCCGAATCCTGGCCCAGCAAAGCTGCTTATGACGATAAATATCGTCAGTTAGCAGCCCGCTTTGTGGAAAATTTCAAGAAATACGCTGACGCCGTGCCCCCTGAAGTCCGTTCCGCCGGGCCTACGCTTCGCTGACAAAAATTGGGGCACTGGGGCGAAAGAAGTTCAACTTCTGTGAGAAGTTGAACTTCTTTTTTACCACTACAGCGCCCAGGCGAGCAGGAACCCCAGCAGGCCGAGGATCACCCCCAGGTGCAGGAACAAATCGCTGCGCACCACCCACCCCAGCGCCGGGAAGAAACCCAGCACAAAGTTGAGCGCCACCAGGGCGATTCCCACTAGAGGGATCAGCCCCTTGCGTTCCGCCAGGTAGTTGGACAGCCAGTCGAGAAAAACGTTGAAACGTTGCATCATCCGGTCTGCTCCGTGATCTGATAGTTGCTGAACTGCGCCAACAGGCGGCCGGGCAGACGCCCGCGAATACGCACCCCTTCGCTGGTGTGTTCCAGGCGCTCGACTTCTCCCTGCGTGTGGAAGAGGGCGATCAACCGACCCTCGCTATAGGGCAGCAACACATCCAGCGGAGTGAAGGTCTCATAAAGCATTCGCTGGATGGCGGCGAGCAGGTCGCTCAGGCCTTCGCGCTGCAGCGCCGAAATCGCCACCGCGTTGGGGAAAGTGTCCGCTGCCAGGCGAGCCGCGCCGGGGTCCTCCAGACGGTCGATCTTGTTCAGCGCGGTCAGCAGCGGGATATGGTCGGCCTGTATCTCGGAGAGAGTCTGTAGAACCGCCTCGGCCTGCGCCTGGGCGTTGGGATGGGTAACATCCACCACATGGAGCAACAGGTCGGCTTCAGCGATCTCCTCCAGCGTGGCGCGGAAAGCGGCCACCAGCGTGGTGGGCAGTTTCTGAATGAACCCCACTGTATCGGTGACGAGAACAGGGGTGTCATCTGGCAGGGTGACGCGCCGCGTGGTTGGGTCGAGGGTGGCAAACAGTTGATCAGCAGCGTACACTTCGGCGTTGGACAGAGCGTTCAGCAGAGTGGATTTGCCGGCGTTGGTGTATCCCACCAGCGCCACCACGGGGATACGCGAGCGCTTGCGCTGAGAGCGATAGCGCTGACGGTGAGCGCGCACCTTTTCCAACTCGCGCTTCAGGTAATCAATGCGGCGGCGGATATCGCGGCGGTCAACCTCCAGCTGCGTCTCGCCGGGGCCGCGCAGCCCCACACCACCCAGGCGGCCGGCGCGGCCACCCGCCTGGCGGGCCAGATGCGTCCAGGCGCGCGTCAGGCGCGGGAGGCGGTACTCGTACTGGGCCAGTTCCACCTG
>RFKO01000268.1 GCA_003694235.1 Anaerolineae bacterium | reverse complement strand
GAGACCGCCCTGCAGGCCGCCGGCTTTACCCTGGACGAGCCGGAAGCCGCCCTGCAGATTGTCTCCATCCCTGCCGGCGGACGCGCCGAGGTGAGCTGGTGGGGCACGGTGGAAAGCGTCTCCCAGGTGAGCATGCTGTTCTCTTCATTGGGGGAGGACGCCCAGGGCAACCGCTACGAAGACCTCACCCGGCCGGTGTGGGGCGATCTGCCGGTGCTGGCATACCGCTCGCAGCAATCCTTCGTCACCAGCGGCGTGCTCGAGGAGGCCGGGGAACGCCTGGAGCTGGTCAGTCTGCCACCAATGGTGGATGGGGAGCAGGCCGCGGGCGAACTGCGGTTGACGCTTTCCCCCTCGCTGGCTGCCGCCATGACGTCCGCGCTGGATGTGCTGGAGCACTATCCTTTCGAATGCGTCGAACAAACCGTCTCGCGCTTCTGGCCCAACCTGATGGCCTACCGCGCCATCCAGGAGCTGGGGCTGGAATCCCCCGATTTGCAGGCCCGCCTGGAGCGAACGCTGGAAAGCGGCTTGGCGCGCTTGCAGGCAGCACAAAACGACGATGGCGGCTGGGGATGGTGGCCGCAGAGCGAGAGCAATCCCTACATCAGCGCTTACGTGGTGCTGGCGCTGGGACAGGCGCACCAGGCAGGCGCGTTTGTCCCCCAGGACATGCTCGACAACGGGGTAGAGTACCTGCTGGCAACCTTGCCCGCCCCGCAGATGCTGAAGGAAGGCTGGCAGTTCGACCGTCTGGCAATGACGTACTACGCCCTCGCCCAGGCCGGCGCGCCGCAAGCCATCAACGCCTGGGAACTGTTCAACCGCCGTCAGCAGCTCAGCCCATGGGCGCAGTCGCTGCTGGCGCTCACCCTGGCGCATCTGCGCCCCGATGACGAGCGCGTGGCGACGCTGCTCTCCGATTTGCAGGCCGCCGCGCAATACGCAGGCGACAGCGCCTTCTGGGAAGGCCGCTCCGAATGGCGCAACATGGAGACGCCGGTGTTCAACACCGCCGTCGTGCTGCTGGCGCTGGCACAGCAAGACCCGGCCTCGCCCGCGCTGCCGATGGCGCTGCGGTACGTGATCGCCCACCGGCGGGCAGATGGCGGCTGGGCATCAACGTACGAGACGGCCTGGGCGCTACTGGCGCTGACCGAGACGATGAAAGGCACCGGAGAGCTGGCCGGAGACTTTCGTTACTCGGCCGCCGTCAACGGAGCCACGCTGGTAGAAGGGCAGGCCGGCGGAGAGACGCGCCTGAACGCGGTGACCTCCTCCCTGCCGCTGACGCAGATGTACAGCGATTACGCCAACGCGCTGACGATTCGCCGTGGAGAAGGGGCGGGGCGTCTGTATTACTCAGCCGCGTTGAACGTGCTGCTACCGGTGGACGCCATCCCTCCCAGTCAGGCAGGCATCAGCCTTGAACGGCTGTACTACCCCCTGGAGGGCGAAATCGGATTGGAGACGGCACTGCGCACAGCGCACCTCGGCGATATGGTGGAGGTTCACCTCACCCTCAACCTGCCCCACGACGCCTACTATCTGGTGGTGGAGGACTACATCCCCGCAGGCGCCGAGATACTGGACTTCAGCCTGAAAACCAGCCGCCAGCAGTCGGAGGCTTTCCGCCGCAACCCCTTCGAGGATGGTTGGGGCTGGTGGTACTTCAGCTCGCCGCGCATCTACGATGAGCGCATCGCCTGGACGGCAGACTTTCTGCCCGCCGGCACCTATGAGCTGACCTACTTCCTCAATCTGACCCACGCGGGGGAATACCGTCTGCTGCCGGCGCGCGCCTGGCAGTTCTACTTCCCCGATGTGCAGGGCGCCAGCAGCGGGATGGTGTTCCGCATCGAGGAGTGAAATGCGCCGCTCACGGCGGATTCTGGAAATACTGCTGCGTGATGGCGCTTAAATCCACACTGCTGAACTGGCGCAGCAGGGCAAAAAAGTCGGCCCCTGTGGCAATCTGGCCGCGGTAGGTTTCGGCGTAAGCGCGCAGGAAGGCAAAGAAAGCCTCGTCACCGATGGACTGGCGCACATCCTCCAGGAAACGCGCCCCGTTGAGGTACACCGCATTCCGGTATGGCAGATACCCCTCGGTATAGTGCAACACGCTGTCCACCCACCCATCCGGTTTGTAATAGTTGATCCGGGCAAACCACCACCAATCTAACGCCTCGGGGTAACGCTTCTCGTAGAAAATGCGTTCGCTATAGGTGCACAGCGCCTCGTCCAGCCAGGGTTCGAGCGCCTGATCGTTACCCACCAGTCCATACCACCACTGGTGGGCAGTTTCGTGCGCCGCGATGCTGATGAGAAAGTTCTCCGCTTTGCCTTCGTAAGTATCGAAAAAGCCGCGGCTGAGGAAATACAAGCCCTGGTACTCCATGCCGTGTAAAAAATCGGCTTCCACCATGCTGAGCGAGGGATAGGGATACTCACCGAAGAGCTGATTGTAAAGTTGCAATGCCTCGATGGTGGTCTGGAAAGCGGCCTGGCCACCGGTGCGCTGCTGAGGGAAGTAATAGCCGCGCACCAGAGTGTCGCCCACTTGCTGTTCCTGCATCACATAGGAAGGGCTGATAGAGAGCGCAAAATTGCGCCCGTTTTCCAGATGATAGCGATGGGCATTGCCTTCGCCCTGATCCAGCGCGCTGGCAGCGATCAGCGTGCTTTGGGGAGCGTTGAGCATTTCCAGGGCCACGTCGAAGTCCGCCATCGGATACACCAGATTTTCGCCATAATACCAGGGATGATGCACCACCCAGCCGCTTTCGGGGTCATAAGGCGGCACAAAGGGATACCAGTCCACCAGATTGGTC
>RFKO01000037.1 GCA_003694235.1 Anaerolineae bacterium | reverse complement strand
TGGGGGAAAAGTCAAAAAGCAGATATAATATGCCCGAATTGTTCTCTTTTTGCCGGCGAGCGGCGCCGGCTGTTTCGTGTTTTCAGGCGCGGTGCGGGAAAGGCCGCTCGCGCATCCAAGGTACATTCTGGTGGAGGTTCGCATGCAATCCGTACTCGAAAAACTCGGCATCCAGGAGGTCAACCCCGGGACGTGCATCGGCCCGGATGGCTGGCTGGATGACCCCAAAGGCAAGAAAATCGTATCCTACAACCCGGCGACCGGCGAGGCGCTGGCCAGCGTGGTGCAGGTCACCCCTGAGACATACGAGAAGGTGGTCTCGGCGGCGCAGGAAGCTTTCCTCACCTGGCGGACGATCCCGGCGCCCAAACGCGGCGCGCTGATCCGCGATCTGGGCGACGCGCTGCGCGAACTCAAGGAGCCGCTCGGCGACCTGGTGACGCTGGAGATGGGCAAAATCCGCGCCGAAGGGCACGGCGAGGTGCAGGAGATGATCGATATCTGCGATTTCGCCGTCGGCCTGTCGCGGCAACTTTACGGACGCACGATGCACTCCGAGCGCCCCGCTCACCGCATGTACGAACAGTGGCATCCGCTGGGCGTGGTGGGGGTGATAACGGCCTTCAACTTCCCGGTGGCGGTGTGGTCGTGGAACGCGGCCATCGCCGCGGTGTGCGGGGACATTACCTTGTGGAAGCCCTCCGAGCAGGCGCCGTTGTGCTCGATCGCCGTGCAGCATATCGCCAACCGGGTGATGGCCGACCACGGCGTAAGCGGGGTGTTCACGCTGGTCAACGGCACCGGACGGGACATCGGCGAACGGATGCTCAACGACCGCCGCCTGCCGTTGATCTCGTTCACCGGTTCGACCAGGGTGGGGCGGCACGTTTCCGAGACGGTCGCCCGCCGCTTCGGGCGCACTATTCTGGAACTGGGCGGCAACAACGCCATCATCGTGCACGAGGACGCCGACCTCGACCTGGCGGTGCGGGCGATCTTGTTCGGGGCGGTGGGCACGGCCGGACAGCGCTGCACCACCACGCGGCGGTTGATCGTGCACAAAAACGTGGTGGAGGCCCTGAGCCGCCGTCTGGTGGATGCCTACCGTCAGGTGCGCATAGGCAACCCGCTGGAAGAGGGCACGCTGATGGGGCCGCTGGTGGTCAACACCTCGGTGGAGATCATGTTCGATGCCATCGAGCAGGCGCTGGCCGACGGCGGCGAGGTGCTGTGCGGCGGCAAAGCGCGCCCCGACCTGGGCCCCAACTTCGTCGAGCCGACCATCATCAGGATGCCGGCGCAGACCGCCATCGTCAAACAGGAAACCTTCGCGCCGGTGCTCTACATTCTGGAATACGAGACCCTGGAAGAGGCGATTGCCTTGCACAACGACGTACCGCAGGGGCTTTCCAGCGCGATTTTCACCGAGAGTTTGCGCGTTGCAGAGTTCTTCCTCTCCGCCGAGGGGTCGGATTGCGGCATTGCCAATGTGAACATCGGCACTTCGGGGGCGGAGATCGGCGGCGCGTTCGGCGGCGAGAAGGAGACCGGCGGCGGACGTGAATCTGGCTCGGACGCCTGGAAGCAGTACATGCGCCGCCAGACCAACACGATCAACTATTCGAAGGAATTACCCCTGGCGCAGGGGATAACGTTTGGATGACCTGTCCTGACAAAACAGCGGAGAATCTCTCTCCGCTGTTTTGTTTGCGCCGGCTGTATAGAGGGGGAGATGATGCTGATGAGCCGCCGGCGTGAAGTCAGAGCGTTTCACGCTTGGAAAGGGGGCATATTTCTGCCTGTGCCGGAGGATATGCCGGCATAGGCCATCTGGCACATGACAGGTGCGATCTCCTCTGGAATACTGAGAAAGCGGGATATCCGCGGCGGGTGCCCTGCCGGGCAGCGTTCCGGTGACCTTCTCGAAGGTGGCTGATGTCCACGCGGACGGAATATGAGTCCTTTCTTGTGCGTTTGTGGCGCGCCCCCGCCGTCGAAAGGCAATGGCTGGCGCAGGCCGAACACATCCCCAGCGGCGAGAAGCATTACTTCAGTTCGCTGGAGGAGTTGTTCGCTTTCATCCGCCGGCTGGTAGAGGACGACGATGCGGGGGAGGAGGCGTCAGAGAGAGAACCCTAGTTCGTTGTGAACCCTGGAGAGTGCGAAATGCGTACATCAGAACGAATCTTTCGCTTTGCGACTTTTCTGCTTTTGCTGGGAGGGCTTGTGCTGCAGGCATGGGCTTCGCCAGCACCGGCCTTCGCCGCCCGCCCGGCTGCATCTTCCACGCCCACGTTAGAGGAGATGGCCGCCGCCGTGGCTGAAGAGGTGGGGGTGGTGCAGATGGTGGTGGAGGGCGAAGGCGAGTCGGTGATCTTCGTGTTCGACGAACGGCACGATTCACGCCTGGGTCAGGTGGAGATCGCCATCATGCTCAATCGCCTGTATGCCGATTATGGGATGCGGTACATCGGTCTGGAGGGGCTGGCCGCCGAGGCTGGTCCTCTCGACCTTTCCTGGGCGCACCGCGAGCCGTATTATCAGCCGGGGCAGCCGATCACCAGCCGCGAAGATGTGCTCACTCAGATGTTGCAGGAGGGAGAGTTCGGCAGCGCCGAGTTCCTCGGCCTGATCTACCCGGATGTAGTGGTGGAGGGTATTGATAACGCGGACTTGTACGCCGTGAACCCCGCCGAAGGAGCGTGGCGGGCGCCGTACGATTACCTCTACGACATCTCTCTCGCCAGCATGAGCGACGAAGACTACACTGCCTGGGACGCTCTGATCCAACAGAAACGCTATCAGGAAGCCTTTGAATTTGCCATGAGCGCAGATCCTTTTGTGGCTGAACGGTATGAGATGCTGAAGGATACTGCGCTGTCGGTGGGGGATATGCTGTCTCTGTTGGACGAGCTCGAAGCCCAGGCGGACGAGGTGGGGGCCAACCTGGTCGAGGGCGCAGCGGAGAACCTCAAGGCGTTACGGGATTACCTGGGGGTGGTCTCTGAGCGCAGCACGGCGATGGTGGAGAACGCTCTGGCGCTGGCGGAAGAACATGCAGATGCGCCCCTGGCCATCACCATCGGCGCGATGCACACCGAGGAGGTGAGC
>RFKO01000267.1 GCA_003694235.1 Anaerolineae bacterium | reverse complement strand
TGCCGCCGTTGCTGGCGTTTTTCCTGATTGTGCTGTTCACCAACCGTAACAAGGCGCTCAGCCATACGATTGCGGTTGGGGCGGCATTGCTTTCGTGGGCCGGCAGCATGGTGGTCTTTTGGAATGCGTTGCAGCGTGGGGCGCATGAATTGGGGAAACACCCCTTTGCCTCGGCGCTCAACTGGCTGCCCACGGGAGATAACTGGTTCCGCATTGGCGTGATGATCGACCCGCTCTCGGCGGCGGTGCTTTTCTTCGTCGCCTGGACGGTGTTGATGATCTTCCTGTACAGTGTGGGCTATCACAACTTTGGCCAGCCCAAAGGCGACCATGATATCAAGGGCCTGCCGCCGCACGGCGCGACCGTGACCGATGAACACGGTCACAAGCATACCGTGCCCTCGGTTGAGCCGATGTACTCCCGCTTCTTCGCCTTCATCGGTCTGTTTGCCTTTGGGATGTACACGCTGGTGGTCTCCGACAATCTGCTCACCCTGTTCGTGGGCTGGGAGATCATGGGGTTGTGCTCGTACCTGTTGATTGGCTTCTGGTACGGCAAGCCTTCGGCCCGCGCGGCAGCGATCAAAGCCTTCATCACCACTCGTGTGGGTGATGTGTTCATGCTGCTGGGTATCGTTTATCTGTATTCCAAGGCGGGTACCCTCAATTTCTTCGATATCTTCCATAACACCGAATTGTTGCATCAACTGGCCAATGAGCCTTCCGGTTTTCTGGGGCTTTCGGCCGCCGGGCTGATCGGCATTCTGCTGTTTATCGGCACGGTGGGCAAGTCGGCGCAGTTCCCGTTGCACGTCTGGCTGCCGGACGCGATGGAAGGCCCGACACCGGTCTCGGCCATGATCCACGCCGCCACCATGGTTTCGGCGGGCGTGTATATGGTGATCCGCATGTTCCCGCTGCTTTCGGCGGGGGCGGAGCATGGCCATCTGACCTCCGCAATGACGGCGATGGCTTTCATTGGTGCCTTTACCGCCTTGTTCGCGGCCACCATCGCGGTGGCGCAGAACGACATCAAGCGCGTGCTGGCTTATTCCACCATCTCTCAGCTGGGCTACATGATCGCCGCGCTGGGCATCGGCGCGTACGTGGCCGCGGCCTTCCACCTGGTGACGCACGCTTTCTTCAAGGCGTTGCTGTTCCTCGGCTCCGGCTCGGTGATTCATGGCATGGAGCATGGCGTGTTGCACACCGGCAATCACGAGGTCGATCCGCAGGACATGTTCAACATGGGCGGCTTGAAAGACAAGATGCCGATCACCTTCTGGACGTTCCTGATTGGCGGTTTCGCCCTCTCCGGTTTCCCGCTGGTGACCGCGGGCTTCTGGTCGAAGGACGAGATCTTCGCCGACGCGTTCGGCCACGGGCACATGACGGTGTTCGTTGTGCTGGCGATCGCTGCTTTCCTGACGGCCTTCTACACCATGCGGCAGATTACGCTTTCCTTCCTCGGCAAACCGCGCACCGCGGAGGCTGAACATGCCCAGGAAACGCCCTGGACGATGACGCTGCCGTTGGTGGTGCTGGCGGTTTTCGCCGTGGCTTATGGTTGGGTGGGCATTCCAGAGCACTTCCCCGTCATCGGCGGGTTGCTGCCCAACTGGTTCCATGAATGGGTTGGCGCCACATTGTTGGAACACCCGGCCGCGGTGGAATTCAACATCGTTCCATTGCTGACATCGCTGGCCGTTGCCCTGGGCGGGCTGTTCTTCGGCTGGCTGGTGTACCGTAACGTCGAGGCCGGGCAGGAAGACCCGCTCAAAGCGCCGCTTGGGCCGCTGTACACGCTGCTGCAGAACAAGTACTACTTTGATGAGTTGTACGATTTCCTGTTCGTCCGGCCTTCTATCTGGATTTCGGAGGTGTTCGCCTTCCGCTGGATGGATCGCGGCCTGATCGACGGTATTTTGCACACGGTGGCACGCGCGGCTTATGCGCTGGGCGGTATCTTCCGCAATTACATCGATGTGCCGATCATCAACGGCTTTGGCGATTTCGTCGGCGAGGGCACCAAAAAACTGGGGCGCGCCCTGCGGGTGATTCAAACCGGACGGGTGCAGCAGTACATGCTCATCGCCCTGGTGCTGGCTTCGGCCTCGCTGTTCTACTACCTTTATAATCTGCTGATCCCCTAGGGGAGGAGCGAATGATGGAATGGATCTCCAATAACTTGTTGACGCTCATCCTGTTCCTGCCGCTCTTATCCGCGCTGGTGGTGGCGCTGCTGCCGCGGGAAGAGAAGCAACTGATCCGCTGGACGGCGTTCATCCTCAGCTTGCTGCCGCTGGCGCTTTCTCTGCTGGCCTGGGTGTGGTTCGAGCCAGGCAAGCCGGGCTTTCAGTTTGAAGAGCAATACACCTGGTACGCGGCCATCAATTCCTCGTATCACGTTGGGGTGGATGGCATCTCGCTGGCGATGGTGTTGCTCACCACGCTGCTCACGCCGCTTTCCATCCTGGCCTCTTTCAGCGTGCAGGAGCGGGTCAAAGGGTATATGTTCCTCTTCCTGTCGCTGGAAACCGGCATGTTGGGCGTTTTCCTGGCGCTGGATTTGTTGCTCTTCTTTGTCTTCTGGGAGATCGGTCTCGTCCCGATGATGTTCCTGATCAACCAGTGGGGCAGTGAGAAAGGCGAGCGTGAGCTGTGGGGAGGCAGGAAGGTCAAGGCGCGCACGTACGCGGCCTTCAAGTTCATGATCTACACCATGGCCGGTTCTCTGGGATTGTTGCTCGCCATCCAGATGATGGGCGTGGCAGCCGGCACGTTCGATCTGGTCAAATTGTTCGAGATCTGGCCGAATATCACCGCGCTGACCAACGTTGGCCCGCTGGGGCTGCCGATTGCCACGGTGAAGGCCATCGCGTTCTGGGCTTTTGCCATTGCGTTTGCGCTCAAGGTGCCGGTGTGGCCGTTCCACACCTGGCTGCCGGATGCGCATACCGAAGCGCCGACTGCCGGTTCGATGATCCTGGCCGGCGTGCTGCTCAAGCTGGGCGCCTATGGTTTTCTGCGCCTGGTGCTGCCGCTCTTCCCGGTTGAGGCCTTTCGCTTCTCCGGCGTTCTGGCCTTCCTGGCAGTGATGGCGATCATTTTTGGCGCGTTTGCCTCCTTCGGCCAGACGGACTTCAAACGCCTGGTGGCTTACTCTTCGGTCAACCACATGGGCTTCGTGGTGCTGGGCATCGCCGCGGCGGCCTACGCGCAGGGCACGCAGAGCGGCGTGATTGCCCTCAACGGCGCGGTTTTGCAGATGTTCAACCACGGCCTCTCGGCAGCGGGGATGTTCTTCCTGGTGGGTGTGATTTACGAGCGCACGCACACCCGCGACCTGACGCAGTTCGGCGGTTTGTTCCCGCTGGTGCCGGTTTATGGCGGTATCTTGATTTTTACTTCCATGGCCTCGCTGGGGTTGCCCGGTTTGAACGGCTTTGTTTCCGAGTTCCTGGTAGTGCGCGGCGCATGGGGTGTGGGCTGGGCTTTCCCTGTCTTCACCGCCCTGGGCATGATCGGGTTGCTGTTCACCGGCGCGTACATCCTCAAGGGAATCAAAATGGTGTTGCACGGCCCGCTCAACGAACATTGGGCGCATGGTGAGCACCGCCTGACAGAAATCAACGCCCGCGAAGCCTGGGTGATGGCGCCGTTGATGGTGCTGATGCTCTGGCTGGGCGTGTGGCCTGCCTGGTTGTTGGATGTGATCAATCGTGCGGTTGCGATGATGTTTTAGTTGGTTGCATTGGTTGCATTAGTTGCATTGGTTGCATTGGTTGGGCATTATGAACGGACGCACGGATGAACCGATGCACCGATGAACCAATGAACTGATGAACTGATGAACCAACCCCCGAGGTGACTTATGAATTTTCCGATACTCAGTGTGATCGTCTTTACGCCGCTTATCACCGGCCTGCTGATTTTGATGATGCCGGAAGATCGCAAGGATGAGATCCGGGTGACCGCGCTGGCGGCCTCGGCGGTAGCCCTGTTCCTTTCGGTCTGGGTGTACTTCGGTTACGACGTGGCCGCGGGCGGCTACCAGTTTGTCGAAAAGTACACCTGGCTGCCGCAACTGGGGATTTCCTACTACGTCGGTGTGGATGGGATGAACACGCCGCTGGTGTTGCTCACCGGCGTGGTAATGTTCACCGGCGTGTTGATTTCCTGGGGAATCGACGACCGCCCGCGCGAGTTCTTCGCCTTTTTGTTCATCCTGGCGACCGGCGTGTTCGGCGTGTTCGTGGCGCTCGATCTCTTCATGCTGTTCTTCTTCTACGAGATCGCCGTGTTCCCCATGTATTTGCTGATCTCCATCTGGGGCTGGAAGGTGACGCGCGAATACGCCGCCATGAAGCTGACGCTCTACCTGTTCGTTGGCTCGGTGATCGCTCTGGTTGGCGCGCTGGCGATGTACTTCACTTCCGGGCTGGGGACGTTCGACATGGTCGCCCTGGAGGGGGCCGGTTTCCCTCTGGCGTTCCAGAAGTTCTGGTTCCCCTTCGTCTTTCTGGGCTTCGCCGTGTTGGGCGGCATCTGGCCGTTCCATAACTGGTCGCCGGATGGCCACGTGGCTGCGCCGACGGCGGTCTCGATGTTCCACGCCGGCGTGCTGATGAAACTGGGCGCTTTCGCCGCCTTGCGGGTGGGCATCATGTTGCTGCCCGAAGGGGCGAAGTTCTGGATGCCGTGGATCATCCTGCTCACCATCGTCAACGTGGTGTACGGCGCTTTCATCGCCATGGTGCAGACCGATTTCAAATATGTCATCGGTTTTTCCTCGGTCTCGCACATGGGGCTGGTGGCGATGGGCTTTGCCACCCTCAACCGGGAAGGCATGATCGGGGCCGGGGTGCAGATGTTCTCCCACGGCGTGATGACGGCGCTCTTCTTTGCGGTCGTCGGTATGATCTACGACCGCGCCCACACCCGCCAGATCCCTGAGCTGGGTGGTTTTGCCAAGAAGATGCCGTTTGTGGCCGTCGCCTTTATCATCGGCGGTCTGGTCTCGATGGGTATGCCCGGCTTCTCCGGCTTTGTGGCTGAGTTTCCCATTTTTATGGGTGTGTGGAAGTTCAAGCCCTGGATCGCGATGGTTTCGGCAATTTCTATCGTGATCACGGCGGCTTACATCATCCGCATTATCACCAAAGTGTTCTTCGGCAAGATGCCGGAAAGCTACGCCGATCACATCGGCGATGTCACGGTGCTGGATAAGGTGGCCCTGGGACTGCTCTCGGCGATTTTGATCGCGGTGGGCGTGTTCCCTTCGGTGATGGTTCCGATGGTGGAATCGGGCGTTGAAAACATTCTGCGCCTGCTGGGAGGTGCATAAGTGTTCGGGAGTATTACAACAACCATGATGCTGGCCATCCTGCCCGAAATTCTGCTGCTGGTGTTGGGCGGGCTGGTGATGCTCTTTGATGTTCTCTGGCCGGAAGAAAAGCGGCGGGGTTTGGGCTGGCTGACCGCCGGTGGGCTGGCGTTGGTATTTGTGCTCAGCCTGGCGCTGGCGTTCCCGCGCGGAGATGGCGCGTTGCTCTGGGGAGGGATGATCCGCCATGATGCCGCGGCCTTTGCTTTCAAACTGTTGTTCATCTTCGGCGCGCTGGTGACCGCCCTGTTTGCCATGGATGTGGATGAGCTGGGTCGGCGTGGGGAGTTCTACCTGTTGCTGCTGGTGGCCACGCTGGGCATGAATTTGATGGCCTCCTCCGCTGATCTGATCATGCTCTATCTGGCGATCGAGACCACCTCGATCCCGATGTACATCCTGGCCGGCTTCTTCAAGCGCGATGACAAATCCAGCGAGGCCGGTTTCAAGTACCTGTTGTTTGGCGCGCTGACTTCCGCCATCATGCTCTACGGCTTCAGCCTGCTGTTTGGCTTTAGCGGTAAGACCAGCCTGAGCGAACTGGCGCAGGCGATGCAGGTCGGTGGGCCGGCGTTCCCCATGCTGCTGCTGGGGCTGTTGCTGGCGTTGGTGGGGTTTGCCTTCAAGATTTCCGTGGCGCCTTTCCATTTCTGGGCGCCGGATGTGTACGAAGGTGCGCCCACGCCGGTGGCCGGTTTCCTCTCCACCGCTTCCAAGGCGGCCGGATTCGCGGTCTTGCTGCGGGTGTTGCTCACTGCCTTCCCCGCGGTGAGCGATCAATGGGTGTTGTGGCTGTCGATCGTTGCGGCCATCACCATGACGAT
>RFKO01000036.1 GCA_003694235.1 Anaerolineae bacterium | reverse complement strand
CTGCGTGGGGGCGGGGGTGGGGGTGGCTGAAGGTGTGGGCGTGACAGTGGGTGTGGCAGTAGGCGTGGCGCTGGGAGAAAGTTTACCTGCCGTGAGCAATTGCCAGGCGGCCTCAAGCTGGTCTGCGGCCTGAAGGGCTTCGCTGGGGAGCAGGTCGAGGGTCGCGTTCAGGTAGGCCGCCGCCCGATCGAGCGCAGCCAATCGCTCCTCTGGAGACAGAGATGACAGCTCCCCGATGGCCTGGAGTGTCTCGCGCACACCGGCTTCTGCCTGCGCCAGGTTCCCTTGCGCCAGGAAGAGACGGGCGCGCGTCAGGCTTTGCAACGCGGTCAGGTTTTTGACCTGATAGGCGAGTTCGGTCACATCGGCGGCGCTGCTTTCCTGACGGCTGTTCAATTCGCTGATTTGCTGTTCGAGCGACTGGAGCGCGTTTTTCTGTGCTTGCAGTGTCTGTGTCAGGTCATCCAGGGTTTGATGGAGTTGAGCGCTTTCCTCTTTGCTGCTCTCGCTCTGGATGTTGATGGCTGTCTGTTGGGCGTCAAGTTCCTCTTGCAGCGCGGCGATGGTGTGCTGCTGTTCGTCGTTCTGGATTTCCAGCGCTGTCAGCCGTTCCTGCAGGCCTGCCAGTTGTTTCTGGAGGGTCTCGACCGTTTGCGCCTGTTGGGTTTCCAGCGCGCTCAGGCGTTGGGTGTTTTCTTCCACCGGTTGCACATATTGCTGGTAGACGGTAGGGATGGTGACCGTGGTGAGATAATAGACGCCCAATCCCAGCCCGGCGGCCAGAACGAGCACGAACAACAATCGAAGCAAGAAGCGGATCAGATTGAGCAGCCGCTGGCCAAACGTCAGTTGTGGTGTTTCGGACATTCAAACCTCCTGGAGAAGGGTGGGAGGATACAGCGGCTATATTATACTGCTACCGATTGTTCGCTGTAGCAGCAATTCCAAACAGGAGCAGGCCCTGGCGATTGAAATCTTGCCTCCGCAGGCGCCGCGGCTTTTAGTCTCCGGAATCGTCAAATTTGGAATTCCCGTCGAGGCGGGTTTGCTGGTGCAGCAACCAGCTGATTTGTTCTTCGATGCTGACCTGTTGCAGGCTCAAACTGAGGCGGTGTTTTTCCGGCTCGACGGCGACAACGCGGGTGAGGATCTTCTCTCCCGGCGAAAAATCGGGCGCGGTCAGCAGGGTGTCGCCGGGCGGGATTTCGCTGATGTGCAGCAGCCCTTCCACGCCGGCTGCCAGGCGGACGAAGTAGCCGAACCGGCGTTTGGCAGTGATCACGCCTTCCACCAGATCGCCGGTCTTGTAGCGTTCTTCAATGCCCTGCCAGGGGTTGGGTTTGAGCGCTTTGATGCTCAGGCTGAAGCGTTGTCGCTGCAGGTCAACCTGTTGCACCTGCGCTGTGACCCGCTCGCCGGGATGGAGCACGTCCGCGGGATGCCGGACGCGCTGCCAGGCGATTTCCGAGATGTGTACCAGCCCGTTGACCGGACAGCCGATGTCCACAAAAGCGCCGAAAGCGGTCAGGTTGACGACCGTGCCGCTGACGATCTGTCCGGTTTGCAGGTCTTCCAGGCGTTTGGGTTGGGGAGGGCGGGCGGAAAAGATCAGCCGCTGGGTGGCGGCATCTGCTTCCAGTACGAGCACGGAGAGCGTTTCGCCGATCAGTTGCTCCTTGCGTTGCTGGTTGGTCTCCGAGAGCGGATCGCCGCTCACGCCGGGGATGTGGGAGTTGGGGATGAAGCCGCGCAGGCGCCGGAACTCGGCGATCAGGCCGCCGCGGTTCAGGGCCACCACCTGTACGGTAATCGGTTCTTCGCTTTGTTGATGCGCAGCGAGCAGACTCCAGAGAGAAGAAGATGAGGGGATGTTGGCGTCGGAGTGAAGCATATGAATTGGTTTAAGGTCTTGTCAAATTTCCCCCAGAGGATAAACACAGGGCCGGCCACCCATCGGGCAGCCGGCCAGTGAACCTTGTCAGGAGTTATTGCCGCCGGACGAGGTGGGGCCGAGAAAATCCTGCAATTTGCGGCGTACGCCGGGGCGGCGCAGGCGGCGCAGGGCCTGGGCTTCGATCTGGCGGACGCGTTCGCGCGAAACGCCAACCTTGTTGCCCACTTCCTGCAGGGTATGAGCACGGCCATCGGGGATGCCGTAGCGCAGGCGCAGAATGCGTGCTTCGCGCGCCGGCAGTTCTTCCATCAGCTCTTCCAGCTGCTCTCGCAGGATTTGCTGGGTGGTGGTCTCATCCGGCGAGGGGGTTTCCTCATCCTCGATGAAATCTCCCAGCACGGCGTCGCCTTCCAGTGTGGTTGGCATTTCCAGTGAGAGCGGCCGTCGGGCGACCTGAAGCATGTAGCGCACTTTTTCGGGCGGGATATCGAGTTCGGCGGCCATCTCTTCCACCGTGGGCTCGCGCTCCAATTCCTGTTTGAGTTTGTGCTGTGTGCGGAAGAGACGTGAAATCTGGTCGCCCATGTGTACCGGGATGCGGATGGTGCGTCCCTGATCGGCGATGGCGCGCGTCACCGCCTGACGGATCCACCAGGTGGCGTATGTGCTGAACTTATAGCCGCGCTTGTAGTCGAACTTTTTGGCCGCGCGCATCAGGCCGATGTTGCCTTCTTGAATCAGGTCAATGAAGGGCACCCCGCGCCCCATATGCTTCTTCGCCACACTGATGACCAGGCGCGTGTTGGCCGTGATCAGGTGGTTGACGGCCTCCCATTCGCGTTGGATGTCTTCCAGGAGTTCTTTGCGCTCCTCTTCCGAGATGTTGCCGGAGGCCAGTTTCTTGCGCGCCTGGCGGCCGCGCTCAATCTGCTTGGCCAGTTTGAGCTCCTCCTCGGCGGTCAGCAGGGGGACATGCGCCGCGTCTTTGAAGTACAACCCCAGCAGGTCCTTGGTGTCGATGTTGGCCAGATGGTCTTCCTCGGGAGGGATGCGCACGGTTTTCTCGCGAGAGTAATCCTCTGACTCCTCCTCATCAATGATTTCATCTACCTCGGTGTTATCCACATAGGGGATTTGCGCGTTCAGCAGCGCGGCAAACACCTCCTCGATCTGGCTGATATCTTGCTCGGCATCGGGGAAGTGCGCCAGGATATCGTCGTAGGTCACATACCCCTGCTGACGCCCGAGCTCGATCAACTTGCCCAGCGCGGAGTACTTGCTATCGCTGTTGTCCAGCGATTCGAGAATGTGATCGTTAATGATCGTTTTCATACCCTTGTTTTTGTGGGGTCGAGGCAGGTTTATTGGACGGCAGGTTTTTTATACCGGTAAACGATACGGCCACGCGTCATGTCGTAAGGGGACATTTCAATGGTGACCCGATCTCCCAGCAGCACGCGGATGTAATACTTGCGCATTTTGCCGGAGAGATAGGCTATAATTTCGTGGCCGTTGTCCAGCCGGACTTTGAATTGCGTCCCTGGCAGGGCCTCTATTACCGTACCGTCAATGCGAATTTTGTCGTTCGTTTTGGCCATAGATATCGTAACTCTTCTTCTCGTTCTTGATTCTCCCAGGTTTGCGAGCCAGGCGCAAGCCATGGCAAAGGAAGGGCGATGGGGTGTTGCTCTCAGGCAACTACCTCGACGAAAACCACACACTCCTTTTTGATAAAGATTTCGGGACCGGGACAAAAGAAAACCCGGCCGCTGTTTGCGAACCAGCCGAGCCGGGAGGGCGAGCGCAGGCCTGCCCCCGTGTCAGGTGAAAGTCTTCGATGCCATTTCAGGCTTGCTGTTCATGATGTGACTCGCGGCTTACAGTTCGCAAACAACCGACTGATTATAACATATAACATCCTGGCGTGACTGTCAAGCCCCAGAAAGAAAATTCCATCCATGTTTCCTGTGATTCGACGATTTTTGTCTTTACTTTTGCTCTGTTTGGGGGTGCTCATCTTGTCTGCCTGTCAGATTCCTGAGGCCGGTGCGGCAGAGACGGTTGCTTCCCCCGCGGTTTTTCCGCCTGTCAACGAAGCGACCGCGCCTCCCGCGCCTCTGCCCACTGCCGCGCCGCCAGTCGAAGTGCCTGTCGCCTCGGGGACGGTGGAAGAAGGAGATCGCTTGTTGTTCTATGGCGACTGGCAGGCAGCCTCCGAGGCGTACCATGCCGCCTGGGTGCAGGAAAGCGACCCGGAGAAGCGCGCTGCGGCATTGCTGGGTATGGGGCGCGCAGCCTTCCACATGCAGGATTACGCTGCGGCCGCTCAGGCGTTGCAAACCCTGATCGCTGAATTCCCCGATTCCACGTATCGCCCTCCCGCCTACATCACCCTGGCGCAGTTGCACTCCGCTCAGGGAGAGTACGCTCAGGCGGCTAACGCGTATGCCTTTTATCTGGGGCTGCGGCCGGGTCTGGTAGATTCCTATATCCAGGAGTTACGCGGTGATGCGCTGATTGCGGCCGGGGATCCGCTGGCGGCTGTGGAAGCATATCAGCAGGCGCTGGCTGCCCCTCGCGTGGGGGAAACTTTCTCTCTGGAAATCAAGATCGCCGATGCGTATGCCGCCGCCGGCGAATACGATACCGCCCTGGTGGCCTATCAGGATTTGTATAACCGCACCGCCAACGAGTACACCCGCGCCTATCTGGATTATCAGATGGGGAGCGTTTATCTGCAGTCAGGCCAACCGGATCAGGCCTATACCGTCTATCTGGATGCGGTCGAGAATTACCCGCTTTCTTACGATACCTATCAGGGGTTGATCTGGATTGTGGAAGCGGGTTATCCGGTGAGTGAATTTGACCGCGGGCTGGTGGACTATTTTGCCGGCCAGTACGCCCTCGCCATTGCTGCCTTTGATCGCTATCTCAACCAGTTCCCTGAGGCGGAGCACTACGATATCGTCCGCTATTACCAGGCGCTGGCTTTCCGCTCGCTGGGAGAGCACGAGCAGGCGATTGAGTACCTTGACGAAATCATCGCCGCGCTGCCGGATTCGGAGCGTTGGGCCGACGCATGGTGGGAGAAGGCTTACACGCAGTGGGCTTTTCAGCAGCGGTACGAGGCTGCCCGTCAGACGCTGGTGGATTTTGTGGCCCAATCGCCTGCGCACCCGCGCGCGCCGGCGTTCTTGATGGAAGCGGGGCGCATCGCCGAGCGGCAGGGAGCGCTGGATGATGCGGTGGAGCTCTGGCAGCGCTTGACGGTTGAGTATCCTGCAGCCGACCAGGTCGCCGATGCGGTCTTCCTCGCCGGTATTGCGCGCTATCGTCAGGCGGATTTCTCGCGGGCGCGTCAGTGGTTTGAGCGCTACCTGGGGTATGCTTCCTCGGCAGGCGAGCGCGCCGCGGCTTATTTCTGGATGGGGAAGTGCGCTCAGGCGATGGGGGAGGCGGGAGGGGCGGAAGCAGCTTTCCAGCAGGCGGTTGCAGCCGACCCCACGGGATATTACAGCGAGCGGGCGCGCGATATCTTGCTGGGACGCGAGGTGTTCTCTCCGCCCCTGGTTTATGACCTGGGCTACGACCTGGCGCTGGAGCGTCCCGAGGCCGAGGCCTGGCTGCGGTCCGCCTTTGGTTTGTCGCAGGAGGTGGATTTAACGTTCCCCGGCGTACTGGCTGCCGATCCCCGCCTGATTCGTGGGACAGAGTTGCACCGTTTGGGTTTGCGTGACCAGGCGCGGAGCGAATTTGACGCCCTGCGACAGGATGTGAAGACCGATCCGCTGGCTTCGTTCTTGTTGGCGGACTATCTGGTTGAACTGGGGTATTACCGCACGGCGATTTTCGCCGCCCGTCAGGTGCTCGATCTCAACCTGATGGATGACGCGGCCACGCTGGGCGCGCCGGCATGGTTCAATCACGTGCGCTTTGGAGCGTATTTTCGGGAACTGGTGGTGCCGGCCGCGGTGGAGAACGATCTGCACCCGTTGTTTCTTTATGCTGTCATCCGGCAGGAGAGTCTGTTTGCGGCCTGGGTAGAGTCTTCCGCCGGCGCGTTGGGTTTGATGCAGATCATCCCCTCGACAGGAGAAACGCTGGCGCAGAAATTGGGTTGGCCGCCCGGTTACGCTACGGAAGACCTGTATCGCCCGCTGGTCAGCCTGCGCTTTGGGGCGGAGTATCTGGCGCAGCAACGCGATTATTTCAATGGCGATCTGATGGCGGCGCTGGCGGCGTACAACGCCGGGCCGGGCAACGCGGCGATCTGGCACGCGCTCTCCCAGGGCGATCCGGATTTGTTTGTGGAAATTGTGCGCTTTGACGAAACGCGTCGCTATCTCAAGGGGGTATATGAGTTGTTTGCCATTTACCGTCTTTTGTACGACCGCACACCGTGAGAAAGAAACAAGGCGAGGGTCACTCCCTCGCCTTGTGGTCTGCTTGAAAGGGTGGTTCAGTAGCGCAGCAACGCGCCGATGCCGCCGTGCTGTTTGAGGGCGGGGTCGAGCACGAATTCTACCTCGCCGTGGGCGCGCATCACGCGCTGTGAAGCGATTTCGACCACATCGGGCACATCCTCGAACGGCTGGCCGCAGTAAGGGCAGGCCTGCAAGCCGTTGCTGGTCAGGTAGTGGCATTTGGTGCAGCGTTTGCCGGGCTGGCGCAACCCTTCGTGGATCAACAGGGTTTGCACCCGGCCTTCCTGTAGAGCGAGCAGTGTGTCTTCCAGTCCCAGCGTGCCGTTTTGCCCTTTCAGGGCACCGGTGATCACGCTGGAGACCAGCCGTTCCTCGCGCTTGCGTTCGGCCTGACGGCCGATTTCCAGCGCTTTCTCGCGAATTTCGGGGTAAGGTGCGTTCATGTCAACCGGGAACGTCCCCATGAGCAGGCTCTGCCAGTGACGCGGCAGGTATTGGATGAAGCGGGCGCAGTTTTCCTCTGTGCCGCCGATCAGTACCCGCCGGACGTCGTGCTGCTTGAAAAAGCGGGCGCTGAGTTCGGCCGCGGCCTTCATGTTGCGCTCGGCGATTTCTTCAATGGTGGGCGCGCCTTCGCCGCCGCGCTGACCGCCCGCCTGGGAGCCGCCTCCTTGTTTGATGCGTTGCACGCTTTCGCCGCTGAATTGTTCTTCTGCCAGCAGCTCGCCCAGATGGAAGGCGAACAGACGGGCGCTCTGGCGATCAACCACGGCCACGCCGTAATGCCCGTAAGCATCCAGCAGCCGCAGCAACGGCTTGACGTGCGGACGATTGGGGCTGAGGCGGATACGGCTTTCGATGGGCACGGCGATGGCGAAGGTGCGGAAGAACGCTTCCGCCTGGCAGCTGAACACGGCCACGCTGCGACCTTCTCCGTCATATTCCTGCTCGAAGAAGCGCAGGATGCGCTCTGCATCCTCGGCAGGCGGCTGGGCTTCTTTGAGCAGGTTGCGGAGTTTCAGGCGGTATACATCTGCATTTCCCTGTGCCGGATCGGTGTTCAGATATACGCTGGTGACAGGGTGACCGGCATTGAAGTCCAGCAATTCTTGTAGTTCACGCGATGTCAACATAGGCTGCTCCTTTCCTGAGCGGTTGGGAACATGTGCTCGTGTTGACCAGGACGCGATGTTGCCGCAGGGCGGCGGTCAGGGACGCGGGGCCAGGGTGACGTCCAGTTGGAGGGGTTCGCCATCTCGCAACACGGTGAGCGTCACGGTATCTCCCGGTTCGGTATGCAGGATCAGGTAGCTGATCAGGTCATTGAAGTCGCGCACCTCCACATCGTCAATGCCGATGATCAGGTCGCCCCCTTTGGGGATGTCCTGGCTGGAGCCGGTCTGACGCCCGCCGCGCAGGCCGGCTTTCTCGGCCGGGCTGTTGGCGGCGACCTCCAGCACATAGACGCCGGTGGTTTGCGGCAGTTCCAGGGCCTCCTGGTGCACCAGCGTCAGCGCGTCATCGGGCAGGCTGGCGATACCCAGGTAGGGGTACTCGTACTTCCCTTCGGCGATCAGGTGAGGCACCACCCGGCGCACGATGTTGACCGGAATGGTGAAGCCGATGCCGGAATTGACCGGCTGGCCGGTGAAATCGAAGTTGTTGCTCTGGATGGCCACGTTCACGCCGATCACTTCTCCATCCAGGTTGAGCAACGGGCCGCCGGAATTTCCGGGGTTGATGGCTGCGTCGGTCTGGATGATGCCGCCGGCGGTAAAGGTCGAACCGCCTGGCGCTTCGTGCAACGATGGCATGGTGCGGCCAATCGAGGAGATCACCCCAAAGGTCATCGTGCCGCTTAACCCGTGGGGGTTGCCGATGGCGACCACGATTTGCCCGACTTCCAGTTGCTCGGAGTCCCCCAGGGGGAGAGGGACGAGTTCTTCGGCCGGGGCATCCACCTTGATCACCGCCAGGTCGGAATCGGAGTCGGTGCCAATGATTTCACCGTAGGTCTTGTAGCCAGAGGGGAAGTCCACCTCCAGTTTGATGGTCGGGTCTTGCTCTGCATCGCGCACCACGTGGTAGTTGGTCACAATGTGACCGTGGGTGTCAATCACAAAGCCGGAGCCCAACGATGAGCCGCCCAGTTCGGTGGAGAGCAATTGAATGGTCACCACGCCCGGGTTGACGCGCTGATAAAGGTCTACCAGCTGCGCCTGCAAACCCAGGATGGTAGGGCTTTCCGCCGGGGACGGGGCGGGTTGCGCGGGAGTGGGCGAGACTTGCACTGGCGGAAGAGGGGTAGGGGTGGGAGAAAAAGTACCGGTAACGAGAGAGCATGCGAGAGAGGTAACGGCCAGCACCATTACCCATCCCCATGCGCGCAATACGGATTTCATCAGGTTTGCCTCCTTGAGTGGGGGAACATTCTGATTAGATTGTATGTGTTTTTGTGGGGCGGCGTCAAGAGGGCGCGGGAAGGTTTAATTCAATCCTTATCTTCCCCAATCGGCGGCATTCGTGCTATGATAAGAATGCGCTCCCGCTCTCGCGGGTTGGAAGCGATGGGGCAGTACGACCTTGCTTTCCCAACAGCGCGAAAGCGCAATTCATAGCCTGCGGAGTTATTCCGCAGATACAGAAACAGAATTCGGAGAAGGAAGCGAGAGAGGCCATGGCACAATCCCCGGATCGCGTGCTTCTTGTTGAAACCAATCCCGATGTGATTGACCTGATTGCCCGCCAGGCGCTGCAGCCGCTTGGGTACAACGTCAAAGTGGTGACGGAATCGCCGCAGGCCATTCAGGTCGCAGCGCAGTTCTCGCCAGATGTGATTCTGGTCAATCTGCACATGCCGGGCTTGAGCGGAAAAGATCTGCTGGTCGCGCTGACTTCGCAGGGGCTGGAATTGCCTGTGATTGTGCTGGCCGAGGAGGGCAAGGAAAGCGAGGTGATCCAGGCTTTTCGGCTGGGGGCGACCGATTATCTCAGTATGCCGTTGCGGGAGGCCGAGGTGGTTTCGGCGGTGGAGCGCGCCCTGGGGCGGGTGCGGGAGCGACGCGAGCGCGAGCGGCTGGCGCGACAACTGGAAAAGACAAACGCCGAGTTACAGCGGCGGGTGCGCGATCTGACCACTTTGATTTCCATCGGCAAACTGGTCATCTCGGTGACCGATCTGCGTCGTCTGTTTGAAAGGATTATGGATGGGGCGGTGCGCATCGCTGAAGCGGATATGGGCTGGTTGCATGTGCAGGCGGAGGGAAGTAAAAAGCTGGTGCTGCGCGCGGCGCGCAATCTGCCGGCTTCGGTGGGCGCGCGTCTGAACGCGCCGTGGGATGATGGCATCAGCAAACTGGTGGCACTTTCCGGGGAGCCGCTGGCCATTCACGGCGCGGCGCTGAAGCGATTCAAAGTGGCCCATTTGGGTAAAGCGGCGCTGGTGATGCCGGTGAAAGCGCAAGAGGCGGTCATCGGGGTGCTGGTGGTGTTGCGGCGTCGGGAGCGACCGTTTGACAAGAGCACGCAGGCCCTGCTCGAAGCGGTGGCAGATTATGCCTCGATTGCACTGATCAACGCCCGGCTGTTCCGCGCCCTGGAAGAGCGGGCTGCCTCTCTGCAACGGGCTGCCGATAGTTCCCAGGCCGATGAGCAGTTCAAAACCGACATGTTGTCCAATCTGTACGCGCGCCTCAAACCTTCGGTGGAGGGGCTGGTGGCCGAGGTGAATCATCTTAGCGAGCAATTGGAGACCAGCGATTTGTTGCATGGAATCCAGAAGCATGTGCACAACATCCGGCGCTTGTTGGAGGGGCTGGAGACGCTATTGGGGGCTTCTGGCAAACGCGGGAAAGAACGGGTGGATCTGGTTGAGGTCATCCGCGCGGTTGTGGATCAACATCAGGCGGATGCAGCCGCGCGCGGGGTAAAAATGGGCGTCGATCTGCCGGAGGAGGCCGCGGCGGTACAGGGCAGCGAGAAACATGTCCGCCTGGCAGTCGAGGCGCTGGTGTCCAATGCGCTGCGTTATGCGGGGCGGCACGGTAAAGTGGAGATTTCGCTTACTCGGCCAGAGGCAGGCTGGTATCAGGTCACTGTGCGGGATACCGGGCCGGGGATCGAGGCTGCCCGGCAAAAGCAGGTTTTTCAACCCTTTTATCAGCAGGGTGATAAGACGCAATCGCACCCCGGCATCGGTCTCTCGCTGGCGCGCGAGGTGGTGCGTGCTCATGGTGGTACAATCTGGCTGGATACACAGACGCGTGAAGGGGCCGCCTTTCACTTTCGCTTGCCGGCGCTTGCCTCCTAGGCGGGCTGGCGCGAATTCTGACGAGCAGATTTTCCGATGAAAATTTTGGTATTCAGCGATCCAACGACCGGAGAATTGCTGGAGCGAGGCGTGCTGGCGCCCTCCGGCCATACGGCAGTGCAGACGCAGGATTTGCAAACGGCCCGCTCACTGATCGAGGCAGAGAGCGTGGAGATGGCGATTGTGGATTGCCGACTGGCTGCCGAGGGGGAAGGAGGCGAATCCTTGCAATGGCTGTGTGGCGGCTTCCCTGCCATGCCTAAGATATTGCTGTCCCCACCCGATACCCAGCTTGGTGAGACCATTTCTCGCAATAACGGCTATGTTGAAGTGCTGTCTCTGCCGCTGCGGACGGATCAGGCCCTGGATGCTGTGGCGCGCGGCGTGCGCTATCGGCAGGCTCTGATG
>RFKO01000035.1 GCA_003694235.1 Anaerolineae bacterium | reverse complement strand
CGTGATCGCCGCCGTCAGCGTCGTCTTCCCGTGGTCGATGTGTCCCATCGTCCCTACGTTCAGATGCGGCTTGTCGCGTACAAATACTTCCTTGGCCATTGTCTGTTATCTCCTCGAAAGATAGATATCCATTCGGTTTGTCGTAAAAGAACAGCGAGAAGAGCCCACAACGGGACTTGAACCCGTGACCTCATTCTTACCAAGAATGTGCTCTACCGACTGAGCTATGTGGGCTAGTCTCTTACAGAACCGTCCGCGCCTGCGCGGGGGCGGTTCAGTGGGCGGAAGAGGATTCGAACCTCTGAAGGCATACGCCAGCTGATTTACAGTCAGCCCCCTTTGGCCACTTGGGTATCCGCCCGAATTGATGCTGACACTTAGTCAGCCCGTCGGTTGGCCCCACCGCCATGAGGCCGACCGACCACCCGACTAAGTGAGCCGACGACGGGAATTGAACCCGTAACCTGCCGCTTACAAGGCGGCTGCTCTGCCGATTGAGCTACGTCGGCCTGTCTCACCTGGTAATGTGCTGTCTTACAAAGCGCAGGCATTATACCAAAATGCCCCAGACGCGGCAAGATGCAAGCCCTCCGGCTCAACGGCGGGGGAGTCTATCAGGAATCAGCCGAATCGTCAATGCCCGCGAGGAAATTGGAAGGGCTTTTCAATCATCAGACATTTGCGGGGTAACTGCTCACAGTTGGGTTGGCGAGGGCAATGCCATCGCCAACCCCGGCACACTTTTCGCAGATGCGCCCACGGTGTATACATCTTCCGGAGCCCCCTGGCGCACCATCAACAACCTGCGGGAGGGTACCTTCTACATCTTTTGCATGCACCCAGAAAATCCGCGCGCCGACCAGGCAAAGTAGAGGGCAACCGAACCGGCGACGGCAGCGTTGAGCGAATCCACACGGCCGCGCATCGGCAGACGGATCAGCCCATCGCACGCTTTGCGCACCAGGGCGCGCAGACCGCCGGCCTCGTTGCCCACGACCAGCGCAAGCGCCCCTTTCAGATCCACCGTCTCGATCGGCTCAGCCTCCTGGCCGATATCCAACCCATATACCCACACATTTTCCCGCTTGAGGGTGGTTATCGCCTGCGCCAGATTGGCCTGGCCGATCAACAAATGCTCGCTCGCGCCGGAGGAAGTGCTCACCACCGCCGGCGTGACCGTAGCCGTATGCCGCAGCGGCAACAACACCCCATGTACGCCTACCGCCTCGGCTGTCCGCAGCAAGGCGCCCAGGTTGTGGGGATCCTGCACGCTATCCAGCAACAGCAGGAACGGCGGCTCCCCCTGCTCGGCAGCGCGTTCCAGCATCGCCAGCAGGTCGGCATAAGGGTAGGGGCCGACCTGCAAAGCCACGCCCTGATGATTCTCTCCCAACCTGTCCAACTCCCGGCGGGAGACAACCTCCAGCGGAATAGCGCGCTTCTCCGCCAGTCGGAGCGCCCGGCCCAGGTTGCGCTTGCGATCCACCCCCTCCGCCAGCCGCAGCCGAATCACCCGCCGCCGGCCGGCGCGCAACACCTCGTAAACCGGATTGCGACCGAGAATCCATTCCATGCGCTAACGCGTCCACCCGCGGAACGAGCGGGGTTTCCCCAGCCTGTCGAGTTCTTCTTCCAGCATCTGCTTCATCTTTTGCCGGTCCTGCAACATCACGTCCGTATTGACCCGCTTCAACCCGGCCTGCAGATATTTCCGCGCTTCCCTGTCGCGTCCCATCCGCCTGCACAACATGCCCAGATTATAGTAAACCGCCGCGCTGCCAGGGCGAATCGTCTGCGCCATCTTCATCGCTTCGAGAGCTTCCTGCTCTCTCCCCAGTAGATGCAGACTCTCTGCCAGGTAAAAATAAGCGTCGAAAATATTGGGGTCATGCTCAATGGCCTGGCGATAGCAATCGATTGCCAGGGCGTACTGCTCCTGCTGGAAGGCTTTCAAACCTTGCTCAAGCAACGCATTGACTTCATCCACGGGCGGCCGGTACGCCGGGTTTTGTGCGCCGCAATAGGAGCACACCCGCTCGCTCGCGGACAAATTCGCGCCGCAACTCGCACACCGGTTCATTCTAGGATTTCCAGCGCCAGGTGGTGCCCTGTTTGCCGTCCTCAAGCGCCACGCCAAGCTCCAGCAGACGGTCGCGAATCCGGTCGGAGAGCGCCCACAATTTCTGCTCGCGCAACGCGGTGCGGATTTCTACCAGAAGGTCGATGAACGGGGCGGCCTCTGCACCGCCTCGCGGCTCCTCATCCAGACGCAGACCAAGCACAGCGGTCAACTCTCGCAGCAGGTTTTGCGCCTCTGCCAGAGCGTCTGCCGAGGCGCCTTCATCGCGCGCCTGATTGATCGCCCGCACCAGGTCGAACAAATGACCCAGCGCTCCCGCAGTGTTGAAATCGTCATCCATCGCCTCGATGAACCCCTGCCGCGTCTTCTCAATCTGCTCGCGCAGCGCGGCGGGCATCTCGCCCACAGCGCCGGGCTGCGCGGGGCGCAAGGCCGAGCGCAACCGCTCCAAAGCGCGCCGGGCATGTCCT
>RFKO01000266.1 GCA_003694235.1 Anaerolineae bacterium | reverse complement strand
TCGGCCAGCAGCAGGGTGTCGGGCACCTCCTGGGCGACGCGATCCACCACCTCGCGCCAGAACTCCTGCGGCATGGCCTGGTCGAACGCGGCGCGGGTCATGCCGAAACGGGCGCGCGAGGGAATGGCCCCGCCCTGGCCCGGTTCGGGAAACCACAGACGCTGGTAGTGCTTTTTGGTCAGCGTCATGGCCGCGTCGAAGCGGATGATGGGGAACTGCCGCGCGACGTGCAAAATGGTCTGGATGACCGCTTCGCGCACTTCGGGGTTCAGAAAGTTGAGCTGGGCCGTGTCATTCCAGGGCATGGATGTGCCGTCATTGCCGTGGTAGATGTAGAGGGTTGCGTTGGTTGCATTGGTTGCATTGGTTGCATTGGTTGTGCGCTTGAAGACCACGGCGGCGTCGGATTTGTCGTAATAATGGTCTTCCAGGTAGATGTCGACGCGCGGGTCGGAGGAGAGGTTTTCGCCGTTGAAGGTGTAGTGAGGGTAGGGGGGCTGATCGGTGGCGAGGAACCAGTCGGGGTGTTCGATGACCCAGCGAGAATCGATGCCCATGTGGTTGGGCACCATGTCGGCGGCCAGGCGGATGCCGCGGCGAGCGGCGCGCTGACGCAGGTTGTTCAGCGCGGCCTCGCCTCCCAGGTCGGCGGCGATCACGTAGTCGTAGAGCGAGTAGGCCGAGGCCCCGGCATCGAGATTGCCGCACAGTTGTTTGATGCGTTTCGATGCCGGGCTGCGTTCCCATACGCCAATCAGCCACAGGCCGTTGATGCCCCAGGATGCCAGTTTGTCCAGCTCTTCGTCGGGGATCTGGTCGAGGCGGCGCACCTCGCGGTGATACTGGCGGCTCAACTGGCGCAGCCAGACATAGGTATTCTTGGCGATCAGCACCAGGCCGGGCATCCAGTCCTGGTCGAGGCTGAAGCGTTCGGGGGCCTCGCCCTCTGCGTAATCATCGTCGTACCGCGGGGCCTGGATCGGGCCGGGGCCGGGGGGAAAAGACGGTTTGCTTTCTTCGTGGAGATAGTCCAGCGCACGCAGCAGTTGGGTGAGCCAGTCGCCCAACAGGCTGCCCCAGTGCTGGCGGATGAATTCGAGTTGGCCTTCGAGCGTGTCGGCGGCCAGGGCGGGGGCGCGCAGCAGTCGGAAGAGCGATTGCTGTTGCGGCCCGAACGGCGGTTGCGTCTCGAAGAAAGCCTCCAGTTGGGCTACAATCTCATGGTAGGCGGTGCTCCCTGCCAGGCTGCTGTCGTCGAACAATGCGGCATAGGGCCGGAAGGCGGGGTTGGCGTTCGCCAGGTAGAGCATCATCATCTCTTCCAGGGCGATCTGGCGGTTGAGCAGGCCGTCGCTGCGTCCGCTCAGGTAATCCTCGAGGGAGATTTCCCCGCGATGCACGCCCAGTGGGGGGAACTCTGCACAGAAGGCGCGCAGCGTGTTTTCGACCGCCTCGCTTCCCACATGTTTTGCCAGCCAGTCCAGCGCTTTTTCCAGCGCCCAGGGGTTGACGCTCATGCGGTACAGGCGCGCCACGCGATGGAGAACCTCGTCAATCAACCCCATGGCGTAAATCTCACCCGCGCCAGCCGGTTCCCCCGCAGCCTGCATCCGGCGCGCCAGGCGTTGCGCGGCGTCGAAATCGGCCAGGATGACGTTGCCGTTGCTGGCAAAAAGGAGATCGTCGAAAGCGTACTGTTGCCGGGCCTGGCGGGAGATGTGGAATTCGAAAGAGATCATTGTGTTGTCGTTGCATCCAGAAGGATTTTTGTAGTTATACCATGATGACCGAGGGTTTGGGATACAATTCAGGGGTATCTGGTTTGGAGCGGAGACTTGTTCTTGTTACCTGTCAGGCAGCACACCAGGGTGCACTTTTGCTTATTTCTTTCTCTTAACAGATTTGTAAGGATAAAAAAGGGGGACTTTGGTAAGATGGATTTAACCTTCCATTATGGTATAAATTGTTAAACGCATATCTCGATGAAATGTTACACGGCGAATTTGCTGGGGCACAGAGTAATCATTCCCGTTGTTTCGTAACTCGGTTGGTGTTTTTGTTAGTTTATGCCCCCGGCGCTTTTGCCGGTAAGGAAGTGGGATGGCATTATGATTGGACGAGCATGGGCACCAAATGATCGGCGGCGAGCGCAAACCGCGGTTGAATTCGCCTTGATGTTCCCCATTATCTTGTTGATGATATACGGGATAATGGAATTTGCGCGCTATATGCAGGCCTACCTGACCGTGCAGCACGCCGCGCGTGAGGGTGCGCGTTATGCGGTCACAGGGCGTTCGATTACCGGAGACCCGGATGATCGTCCGGCCTCGATTGTGGCAAAAACACGGGCAGCGGCCAGCGGGTTACGGATAGCCCCGCGCAGTGATACGCCTGCTTATGAAGTCAATCCCACCATTCCCAATGATCTGGATGTGTGGCTTGACCCTACGGATGCGGTTGATCCCGATACCCGTCCTAAACCTTTTACCCCAGAACCGATTACCGTAACCGTCACGTATAACTTTGAACCGTTATTCCCCATTGTGATTCCTACAGCCGGAGGGAACATCACCATCCTGCCGAAGTTGTTGCAGGTGGTGGGGAAAGCCACCATGATTGTGGAGCGCATCGATCGGGTGACGCCGCTTCCAGAGGGCACCTTGCCACCCTCGGCCACCGCCGGGGCGACCTCTGCGCCAACGCCCACGACAGGCGCTACGATGACCGCTGGCCCGTCGCCCACAGCCACCACCGGCGCGACGAGCGGCCCGACGGCGACCCCCGGTTCCTCCGCGACGGCGGCGCCCACGGCAAC
>RFKO01000034.1 GCA_003694235.1 Anaerolineae bacterium | reverse complement strand
GGCGGTGACGTTGTATGGGCTGGCGCTGGCGTGGCAGGAGCGCAGCCTTTCGGGCGTTTTGCTGGCGATAGGCGCGGTGCTGGTAGCAGTGCCGCTTTCCCCCACTTTCGTGCTGTTGCTGGTGGTCATCTCCGCTGTGTTGGTGTTGGGGCTGGCCTTCCGCCAGGGCAGCAGACCGGCATGGCCGTTCCTTCTCCTGCTGGGCGCGGTGGGATTGGCCGGTTTGTTGTTCTTTGGTATGCGCCAGGGCAATGGGCACAACCCTCTGGCCGCGTTGCAGTTTTGGGTTGAACGGACGCGCGTCTGGCAGGAGATCCTCACCCGCCAGGCTTCGGGGTGGATGACCAAGGTGTTCGCCAGCACGCCGCTTGCGTTGCACGGCTGGATTGTGTTGGGCTATGGCGTGATGCAGCCTTTTCTGCCGGCGGCGCTGATTGCCGATGGCAGCCCGGTGTGGAAAGGTATTGCTATCTGGCGCGCGCTCGGCTGGATGGTTCTGTTGCCCTTCTTGTTGTATGTGCCGTTGCGCGCCATACGCTCTCGGCGTGGATTCGAGAGCGCGCTTTCGCTGGCGATGTGGGGGGTGATCGTGGCGGCGGTGGTGCGCGCCGGGGGAGACCAGTGGGATAACCCGCGCTACCGCGCCGCGTTTCTCTCTTTACAGGCCGCTCTCGCTGCCTGGGCCTGGGTGGAGCAGCGCCGTTCTCCCGATGCTTTGCTGCGCCGGCTGGTGATTGCAGGCGGTATCGTGTTGCTCTGGTTTGTGCCCTGGTATTTGCGCCGCTACCTCGGCCTGAACTGGCCGGTGGTGGATGTGTTCAAGACCCTGGGCCTGGGAGCCGCCAGCGCTTTTTTGTATGTTGTGTGGGACTGGGCGCGCTTGACCGACCCGCAATCGTCGGTATAATTCAGTTTCTGAAAACTGCTTTTTACAGGAGAGTGTTCATGCCTACCGCTTTGATTTCGGGGATTACCGGCCAGGATGGTTCCTACCTGGCCGAGTTTTTGCTTCAAAAAGGGTATCGCGTGCTTGGAATGGTGCGGCGATCCAGCACGGTGACGTTCGGCCGGATCGAGCACATTCAGGATCAGATCGAGATCATCCAGGGGGATTTGCACGATCAGGGTTCTCTGGTTGCCATCATGGAGGAATACCGGCCGGACGAGGTGTACAACCTGGCAGCACAGTCGTTCGTGCCCACTTCGTGGAATCAGCCGGTGCTCACCGGCGAGGTGACCGCCCTGGGCGTGGCGCGCATGTTGGAAGCCATTCGGCTGGCGCATCCTCAGGCGCGTTTTTATCAGGCCTCCTCGAGCGAGATGTTTGGCAAAGTGCGCGAAGTGCCTCAAAAGGAGACCACGCCGTTTTATCCGCGCAGTCCGTATGGGGTGGCGAAAGTGTACGGGCACTGGATCACCGTGAATTACAGGGAGTCGCACAATCTATTCGCCTGCTCCGGCATCCTGTTCAACCATGAAAGCCCCCGCCGCGGCCTGGAGTTCGTCACCCGCAAAATCACACATGGGGTGGCACGCATCAAACTGGGATTGAGCAATGAGCTGCGTTTGGGCAACCTGGAAGCCCGCCGCGACTGGGGATTTGCCGGCGATTACGTGGAGGCCATGTGGCTGATGTTGCAGCAGGACGAGCCGGACGATTATGTGGTCTGCACCGGCGAGACGCATTCGGTGCGTGAGTTTTGCGAAATGGCGTTTGGCTATGTGGGGTTAGATTACCGCGATTATGTGGTGCAAGACCCGCGCTTCTACCGCCCGGCAGAGGTGGATTTGCTGGTGGGCGATCCCTCCAAGGCGCGTGAGAAACTGGGCTGGCGGCCGCGCGTCAGCCTGGAAGAGCTCGTTCAGATGATGGTGGACGCCGACCTGCGCTACCTGGGGCGGGAGGTGCTGTAGATGAGGCTGGTGGGCCGCCTGGGGCGGTCGGCTGGCCTGGCGCGGGGCGTTGCCCTGATGGGCGCGCTGCTCTATGCTCTTCGGGCGTGGGGGTACGCTCATCGGGTGGATACCGTCCTGGATGAGGGGCTGTATCTGCTGAAGGGTTATCTGTTTGCAGCGGGGGAGTACCGCCCTTTTCAGGAATACGGTTTGTGGACCAATCACATGCCGCTCTCGTTTTATATTCCCGGCTTTGTTCAGGTGCTGTTCAGACCGGGGCTGGATACCGGGCGGTACTTTGCCTTTGCTCTTTCCTTGCTGTTTATGCTGGGGGTGTGGCTGACGGTGCGCCGCTGGCGGGGAGAGTGGATGGCGGCGCTGGCCGTGGTCACGCTGGCGCTATACACCTCGTTGTTGCAAAATTATGCACTGGCTACCTCGCAGGGATTGGTGGCCTGTTTACTGGTATGGATTCTCTATCTGGTGCTGGATGAGGGCGCGAGCCGCTGGCAGGTGGTGTTGGGCGCGGCGCTGGCCGCCGTGCTTGGACTGACGCGTCTGAACATGGCGCCGGTGCTCTTCTTGCTGCTGGTTTTCATTTTCTGGCAGCATGACCGCGTAACCGGCTTTCTGGCTACAGGTGTGGGCTTGCTGATTTTCCTCGGTGTGCACTTGTATTACGCCCCCGCCATCTGGGGGATGTGGGTGAAATGGTTTCCACCGGAGATTACCCCTTTTCTCGACCGCTGGCGGATTGACGGGGTGTTGCCCTGGCCGCGCCCGACCGTTCCTTTACTCCCCCGTTTGAGCAGTCTGTTTCAGGGGTACTATCTGCATTTCGTGCCGCTGATGGGCGTGCTGGCTGCCTGGCTTTTGTGGCCGCTTTCCTGGCGGGCGGGTGAGCGCAGGAAAGCGATATTTCTCAGCGGGACGTTCGTTTTTCTGTTTCTGATCCATGCCTGGGCATCGTTGGGGGGAAAGCACTGTGTGTATTGTTTCTCCGGTTATTTGTTTTTTTTCGATGTGATGGGATTGCTCCTGCTGGCGCTCACCCTGCCGCGCTGGCGGCTGGAGCTCAGCCGCGGGCGCGCTTTGCTGGCGTGGGGCGCGGCCCTGATCGGGGCGGGGGCGTTGCTGTGGGGGTACGTCTCTCACTTTGGCAGCGGTGCGCAAACTGCTCTGGATGCCCTGATCAGGGATTTGCTGGATATGCCGTTGCCGCGCCTTTCCGGCGGGAAGGTGTTGCCGGGCACGGTGCCGCTTTGGGGGCTGGTGTTCAGTAAATTTGGTCTCCTGGAGCGCTACTCCTTCGATGTAGCTATGCAATGGCTGGATTTGCGGGTGCGTGCGATCTTTCTCGCTTTGGGGATGTCGCTCATTCTGTTGGCGATGTGGCGGCTGCCGGCCTGGTTGCGAGCCAGAAGAGTTCCCTTCCCCGCCGGAGGGGGAGGCGCGCTGGCGCTTCTCTTGCTGGCGGGCTGGTTGCTCGCTCCGGTAGGGCTGTTGGGGCGCAAGGATTTTTTGTATGCCTGTGACCATGATGTGATTGCGGATTATCGGGCAGCCGCGGCGCACCTGGCCGCGCAGGTGCCGGAAGAGACGTTGGTTTACTGGCAGGGCAGCGATTCTCAGGTCGCCTTGCTGGCCTTGCCGCGGGCACGTTTCTTCCCACCGCAATTGAACGCCGATTTCTCGCTGCGCGTGGGAGATGCCGATACCTTGTTGCGCTATGGCTTCTGGAACGATGAGCTGGCCGCGCGCTGGCAGCGTGAAGCGGATGTGATTTTGATCGAGGAACGGCAATACGGCGGTGGCCTGGCGGAATATGTGACCTCCGGTGCTTTCGAGGAGGTCGCGCCGGCTCCCCCGATCGGCTGTCGGGCGGGGATGAGCCTGCACATCTATCGCAGATTGCCGTAGATGGAGTGTGCATGAGGGTACTGGTACTGATTTATGAGTTTCCGCCAGTGGGAGGGGGCGGTGGACGTGTGGCCGAGGATATCTGCCGCGGGCTGGTGCAGCGCGGTCACCAGGTGCGCGTGCTGACATCCCATTTTCAAGGGCTGCCGCGGCGGGAAGAGATTGATGGCATTCAGGTGGAGCGCGTGCCGGTGGGCCGTAAACTGCCTTTCAAGGCGTATTTGCGTGATATGATGGGGTATGTGTTATGTGGATTGCTGCCGGCCCTGCGCGTGGTGCGTGCATGGAAGCCGGATGTGATCCATGTACATTTTGCCGTCCCCAGCGGAGCGCTGGCGTTTGTCGTTCACCTGTTGACTGGCGTGCCGTATGTGCTTACGGCTCACCTGGGAGACGTGCCCGGCGGCGTGCCGGAAAAAACAGGCCGCTGGTTCCGCTGGGTGGCGCCGTTTACGCCTCCGATCTGGCGTCGAGCGGCCAGGGTGTTCGGCGTGAGTGAGTTCACCCGCCGGCTGGCTGAAGAACGCTACCGGGTGAAGGTGGAGGTGTTGCATAACGGTGTGGATTTACGGGCGCTTGATCCTGGCGAGATCAGCCTCTCGGATGCGCCGCAGGTGGTCTTTGCCGGGCGTTTCGTGCCGCAGAAGAATCCGCTCCAGGTGGTGCGCGCGCTTGATGGCGTACGCGACCTCCCCTGGCATTGTGTGATGGTTGGCGACGGGCCGCTGCGTTCGGCGGTGCAGGCCGAAATCCAGGCGCGAGGGCTGGAGGATCGTTTTTCGCTACCAGGCTGGGTGTCGCCAGATCAGGTGATCGAGTATCTGCGAGAGAGCGATATCCTGTTCATGCCCTCGGTGGCGGAGGGGCTGCCGGTGGTCGGCGTGCAGGCGCTGGCGATGGGGCTGGCGGTGCTGGCCGGGCGCGTGGGCGGCTTCGTGGACCTGGTGGAGCATGGCCGCAATGGCTTTCTGCTGGACGGTAGCGAGGGGCAATCTATGGGCGTCTCGTTTTTGCGGCAGTTGCTCACCGACCGGCAGTTGTTGCTCCGCTTTCGGCGTGAGAGTCGCCTGCGGGCGCAGCGTTTTGATATCGAAAACATCGTGGATGCTTACGAGCAGGCTTTGCGTGCGGTCGCCCGCAGGTACGGAAGTTGAGAAGACGGAAGTTGAACTTCTCAGGCTTCTTGCTGTTCAAGGCAATGCATTCACGTTCAGGGCTTTTCAATAATCAGACGTTTGTAGGTTAACTGCGAGCAGTTGCCCCGCACGCCGCGCTTTAGATGCGGTTTGTGCCATTTTGCTCACTCGATGGCTCATATGGGTGGGGTTGGCGATGGCATTGCCCTCGCCAACCCCAGTAGAACTCAATCATGGATACGAGAATGACTCGAGACGAGAGAGAACAACAACGCGTTCCCCCGCTGATTGTCCTGGGTTGGGATGCGGCCACCTGGGATCTGGCCGCTCGTTGGGTGGCGGAAGGCAAGCTGCCCCATCTGGCGCGCTTGATGCAGCGAGGCGCCTGGGGAACGATTCGTTCCACCAATCCTCCGGTCAGCCCGGCGGCGTGGAGCAGCATTATCACCGGAAAGAATCCCGGCGGGCATGGTGTATACGACTGGTTTGCTCGCCGAGAGGGCAGTTATGCGGTTGAGTATGTGCACACCGGACAGATCAAGGCCCGACCGGTGTGGGAGTATTTCAACCGTGGCGGCAAACGTATTGGAGTCTTCAATCTGCCAATGCTGTACCCCGCCGTGCCGCTGGATGGTTTTATGTTTTCCGGCCTGGCTGCTCCCCAGGCCCAGGCGGAGAATTTTGCTTATCCGCCGGCTTTGATCTCTGAGCTGGAGGAGGCGATTGGCCCGTTTCGGCACGCCGAGCGGACGGTGTACCGTTATGGTGATGAGCGTGCCTATCTGGAAGATATGCTCGACTTGCTGGATTATCAGCAACGGGCTGTGCTCTATTTGATGGAACATCATCCCTGCGATGCCTATTTGTTTGTGCTGATGCAGATCGACCACGCCCAGCACAAATTCTGGCGTTATCTCTCCCCGGATTACCCCGGCTATGATTCGGCGCGGGATGGCGCTTTTGCCGATGCCATTGAGCAGGTCTATCGCCGGATGGATGCGCTACTGGGGGCGGTGGTGGACGCGGTGGGGGAGCAGGCAAATTACATGGTGCTCTCCGATCACGGCGGCGGGCCGATATATGGGGTGGTGCATCTCAACCGCTGGTTGCATGAGATGGGCTGGTTGCACCTGCGTCGCGACGTGCGCACCCGCCTGAAGCTCTGGCTGGCGCGCACGGACGCGATTGGCCGCGCCTATCGCCTGATCAGTCGCCTCGGCCTGGGCTGGGTGGCCAATCTGGTTTCCAAGCCGGCGCGCAACAAGGTGGTGAGTTCCTTTCTGGGTTTTGAGGATGTGGACTGGTCGCGGACGCGCGCCTACGCCCGCGGGGCGTTCGGCCAGATTTTCATCAACCTGCAGGGGCGTGAACCTCAGGGAATCGTCGCCCCCGGCGAGGCGTATCGCTCCGCGGTGAATGAACTGCTTGCTGCCCTGCGTTCACTCCGGCATCCTGAGACCGGTGAACCGCTGGCAACCGATATTTGCCGCAAAGAGGAAGTCTTTTCCGGGCCATTTGTGGATCAGGCTGCCGACGTGGTCTTCTCGCTGCAGCATTACCGTTACCAGACTTCGGTGCGGATGGGTGTAGAGCAAGATTCCATCATCGGGCCGTCGGAATATCAGGATTCGGGAGGTCACCGCCCGGAGGGGATTCTGGTGATGGCCGGGCCGGATATCGAGGCCGGAGTGAGAATCGACGATGCGCAGGTGGTGGATGTGCTTCCCACCATGCTGGCGCTGGCCGATCTGCCCGTCCCTGCGGATTTAGATGGCCGCCCTTTGCTGAACGCGTTGACCGGGGAGCGCCGCGCCGCAGTGCGCTTCGTAGAGGCTGAGGCGGAAGTGAAAGCAGGAGAGGCTGCTCCGGTGATGAGCGCGGCGGAGCGTGCTGAGTTGGAGAAGCGTCTGCGCGACCTGGGGTATCTGGGATGAAAAAGAACGGGCTTCGATTACTGCGCTGGGGTGGGACATTGCTCTCCTCGGTGTTGTTCCTCTGGTTGATCAGCCGTCAGGACTGGCGAGAGTTGGGGGAGACGGTGCGACAGATGGACCTGTGGTTGTTGCCGCTGGCGGCGGGGTTGTACTTTACCGCGATTTTATTCAACACCCTGCGCTGGTTTTTGCTGCTGCGGGTGCAAAACGTGTCGGTACGTTATCTTACCCTCTTGCAGATTGTTCTTTCCGGCAACTTTGCCTCCAATTTCCTCCCTTCCACCGTGGGCGGTGATACCGTGCGCATTGCCGGCATCGCTCAGTTCACCGGCTGGGCAATCGGCCTGGCTTCGGTGGTGGTGGATCGTTTGCTCAACGTGGTAGCCATGGCGACATTGTTGCCGTTTTCCTGGTTTACGCTGCATCCGCTGGTTGGTTTGTCGTCAGGGCAGGCAGGGATGCCGTTGTACGGCGGCGTGCTACCGGCTTTGCGGAGGCGTTTGGCAAGCGGGTTGGGGAAGATACGGGGGGCGCTCGGTTTGTGGGGAGAACAAAAGGTGGCGCTCTTCCTGGGCATTGGCATTTCCTGGCTGGCGCGGCTTTCGGTGTTCAGCGGTGTCTGGTTGTTGGCCCGAGGCCTGGGAATTACAGTGGCTCTCTGGCAGGTAATTGGTGTGGGAGCGTTTACCTATCTTCTTTCGCTGGTGCCTGTTTCGATTAACAGCCTGGGGCTGCGCGAGGTCACCATGACAGCGTTGTATGTGCAACTGGGCGCCACCCTGGAACAGGCTTCGGCGCTAAGTGTGGTGACGCGTGCCATCTTGATGTTGGAAACACTCCCCGGCGCCCTGTGGGTGACGCGGGCGTTGCAGGTAGCGAAACATGCTGTTGTTCCAGATGTGGAGGTTTGATGTGGCAAACGGCCTGGAGTGTCTTGCGTAAAGACCTGTCTCTGGTGGTGTATCGTGAGAGCTTCTTTCTCTGGCTGGCGAATCGTTTGCCGCGGCTGCACACCGCCGATGCGCTGCGGGCGCTTTTGCTTCGTCTGGCAGGGATGAAGGTTGCATACCCGGCGCACATCTGGTCGCCGGTGGAAGTGCGTCCCATCGGGGCGGCGAGCCGCATTTATATCGGGAGAGATACGTTCATCAATAGCCATGTGCGCTTCGCTGCTCGTGCTCCAGGCGGCATCCGCATTGGGGAGCGGGTGATGATTAGCCCTGGGTGTTACTTTGAGACGGCGAATCATGCCCTTACGACTGATGAGAGCGGGAGGCGGATTACCCTTCCACGCCCGATCGTGGTGGAAAGTGATGTCTGGTTGGGGGCGCGGGTGACGGTTCTGCCGGGGGTGCATATCGGGCGCGGCAGCGTGGTGGCCGCCGGTGCCGTTGTGGCGGATGATGTGGAGCCGTATACGCTGGTGGGCGGCGTGCCGGCACGTCTCTTGCGAAGATTGAAGTGAGCAAGTTGACCGTTGCCTGTGGCTGGGCTACAATGTGTCCCGCTTTCGCGCCTGCGGAGGCCGAAAATTGCCCAGAGACGCGGAGATGTGCCTGGCGAAGAAGCCGGTCTGCGTGTTTCCTTCCGCCTGCTCTGGGGTGTATGGGAATGAGAATCTCATGGATGAAATGAATTTCCTCTCGGTTGTGATACCGGTGTATAACGAACAGGATAGTCTGCCGCAATTGCATCAGGCTTTGCATCGTGCTCTGGGGACGCTGTCGCTGCCCTGGGAGATTGTTTACGTGGACGACGGCAGTCGGGATGAGAGCCTGAGCGTTTTGACCGAACTGGCGCGTACAGACCCGGAGCGCACCCGCGTGGTGGGGTTGCGGCGCAACTTTGGACAGACGGCGGCGATCGCGGCCGGTATTGATCACGCTCAGGGGGATGTGATTGTGCTGATGGACGCCGATATGCAGAATGATCCGGCGGACATCCCCATGATGATCGAAAAGATGGCCGAGGGCTACGACGTGGTCAGCGGGTGGCGTAAGAACCGTCAGGATACGTTCATCACCCGCACGCTGCCTTCGCGCATTGCCAACGGCATCATCTCCCGCGTGACGGGTGTCAGATTGCACGATTACGGCTGCACGCTCAAAGCCTATCGCCGCGAGGTGATCACCGGTTTTCGTCTGTACGGTGAAATGCACCGCTTCATCCCGGCGTACGCGGGTTATGTGGGCGCTCGTATCGTGGAGGTGCCGGTGCGTCATCACCCTCGCCGCTTTGGGCAGACCAAGTATGGGTTGGAGCGCACGCTGAAGGTGATTCTCGATTTGTTCACCGTCAAATTCCTGATCAGTTACGGCCACAAGCCGATGTACCTGTTCGGCGGGCCGGGGATGGCGATGATGGCGCTGGGTTCGGCGCTGCTGCTCTTCCTGGCGGTGCGGCGGGTGCTCACGCTGGTTTCGGTGTTCGAATCGCCGTTCTTCCCTGTGAGTCTGATTCTCGTCATCATGGGGTTTCAATCTATCCTGATGGGGTTGATCGCCGAGTTGCAGGTGCGCACGTACTACGAAGCGCAGCGCAAGCCCACCTATACGATACGGCGGTTGCTCAACGTAGAGCCGCGTGACTGAGACAGGCATGAGTAGGGCACCGCGCCAAAAGAGGCAGACCAGACTGCGCCTGTTGGGCTCGCTGGC
>RFKO01000033.1 GCA_003694235.1 Anaerolineae bacterium | reverse complement strand
TCCTTCACGGGCGGCATAGGCATGGGCGCCGGCTTCCACGGCACGCCAGTCGTTGCCGGTGGCCACCACCACCGCATCGACTCCATTCATGATGCCTTTGTTGTGGGTGGCGGCGCGATAAGGGTCGGCCGCGGCGAACGCCCAGGCAGCGATCACGCCATCGCGCACCTGCTCGCCGGAGAAATCGTTGAAGGCCAACGCTTCTACGGGGATGGTGCAGCGCGCCCGCGCCAGCCGGCGGTCGGCCAGGTTGGAGAGGATGCGCAGGTGGACGCGCCCGCCGGTGATGGCCTCGATGTGGGGTGCCAGGCGCTCGCAGGCGGTGTTGACCGCGTTGGCCCCCATGGCGTCGCGGGTGTCGTAAATCAGGTGAGCGACCAGGAACGGCCCGATGGGGGAGGCGGGGATGAGACGCACCTCCAGGTCGCGCGGCCCGCCGCCGAGTTCTTGCAGCACGGGGTCAATCTCCGCCGCCAGGGAGAGCAGTTCGGCGCGCTTTTCCAACAGCGCCAGTCGCGCCGCGGCCGGGTCGGCCACATCCAGAATCTGCATCTGGCCGATCATCTCCGGCGGGGTGGTGTGGGCGTGGAATCCACCCCCGGCGCGGGCCAGCTTGGCCATGTAGGAAGCGCCGGCGACGATGGAGGGTTCCTCCACCACCATCGGGATGACCACCTCTCGACCGTTGATCACAAAGTTCAGCGCCAATCCAAAGGGCAGGGCGTAGCGCCCCACCACGTTTTCGATCATGTGGACGGCCTGTTCCGGCGAGAGGCCGCCATCCAGCAGCATGGCAGCCTGTGCCGGGTTCAACAATTCGCTTTCAATCAGGCGTTGGTGCCGCTCTTGCAGCGGCAGGTTGTAGAAGCCGGGGAAGCGTGAACGGTTCATGTGTTCATCTCCTCAAGTATCCGCCCTGATTTTACGGAGATGTTCTGGCAAAAGCTATCAAATTATGGCTGTGGCTACCCTTTGTCGGCGCTTCGCCAGCGAAAGGTGGTGCGGTGCAGGGGCGACGGCCCCAGGCGGGCAAGCGCCTGGCGATGCCCTGGCGTGCCATACCCTTTGTGACGGGCGAAACCGTAGCCGGGGTATTGGGCATCCATCTCGATCATCAGGGCGTCGCGGGCGGTTTTGGCCAGCACCGAGGCGGCGGCGATGCTCAACGAGCGGGAGTCGCCTTTGATGAGGGAGGTCTGGGGGATGCCGATTTCGGGGAGCAGCAGATAATCTAGCAGCAGGGCATCGGGCGGATGCGTCAGCGCGGCCAGGGCGCGCCGGACTGCCAGCCGCGTGGCGGGGATGATGCCCAGGGCATCGATCTCCGCCGCGGAGGCAAAAGCCACCCCCCATGCCAGGGCGACCTCCCGGATGCGCGCGGCCCAATGTGCTCTTTGAGCGGGAGTCATCTTTTTGGAGTCGCGCACGCCCTCCAGGGGCAGGGGCGCGTCCATCACAGGGGGCAGAATCACGCTCGCGGCACACACCGGCCCGGCCAGCGCGCCGCGCCCGGCTTCGTCCACCCCCGCCACATGAGTGAAACCCTGCGCCCACAAGGCGCGCTCCCAGGACAGATCAGGGGCAGGGGGGATGTCGGCGGGGTCAACGCGGGAGGTCATACAGGCCTCGACGGGCGTTGCGGTGGATGGTGAAGATGTCCAGCAACATCTGCACGGCATCGCGCAGCGGGTTGAGGGTGGTGCCGGGGTAGAAATACCAGGGGATGGGGATTTCGCGGATGCGGTAGCCGCGCCGACGGGCGATATAAAGCAGTTCGATGTCGAAGGAGAAGTTGGTCAGCGTTTGATGGCCGAACAGGTCTTCGGCCACCGCGGCGCGAAAGCATTTGAAGCCGCATTGCGTGTCGTGCATGCCGGGGAGGATGAGCGTGCGCACCATCAGATTGACAGCCCGTCCGCCCAGGTGGCGGTACTCCGGTTCGTTGTAGCGAATGGCGCCCGGCGCCTCGCGAGAGGCGATGGCCAGGTCGAAATCTGTCAGCGCGGGGGGCAGGAAACGGTTGATGTGCTCAATTGGCATGGAAAGGTCGGCGTCGCACATAAAGCGGTATTCGCCGCGCGCGGCCAGCATGCCGCGGCGCACCGCGCGCCCTTTCCCGGCCTGCGCTTCCTGGATGATGCGCAGGTTGGGGTGGTCGGCAAGAAAGGCGCGCGCGACTTCCAGCGTGCGGTCGCGGCTGGCGTTTTCCACCACCAACACCTCGAAGGAATAATCCTGCCCGGAGAGGAAAGCAAAAACCTGCCCCAGTGTGTCGGGCAGGCGTTCTTCCTCATTGTGCGCGGGAATGATGAGGGAGAGGAAGGGTTGTGATACCAAGGATGAAAATCCTGTCTGTCAGGCTGTCATGAAGACCAGAAGGAGGAAGGCAGCCAGGATGCAGACTTCGGCCAGGGCGATGCCGCCCAGGATCAGCCATTGCCTGGTGGTGAAGTTGAGCCAGCGTTGGGCCGGTTGCACGGCGCGGGTGAAGCGGGTATCCACCGCCTGCGCTGTTTCGGCGACGGGCAGATTGAGGCGACGTTTTTTCTCCTGCGGCGCTTCATGGATGTTGGTGCTGGTTTCGACAATGCCCTCGACCATCTTGAAGCGCTGCTCGCGAGCGAGCGCCTGGGGAGAGCTGGCCAGTTGCGCGGCAAAGCGCTCCAGCCCGTCAATCAGCAGCACACGCACTTCCGCCCGGATGGCGTCCGCGTGGGTGCGGGGATTGGTCAGCACGAGCAGGCCTTCCACCTGCACATCATTGAAGCCGCGGGCGCGCAAAAAGGTTTCTACCTTGTGACGCAATGCCTGCGTGGCAGCGATCTGATTGGGTTTTGTAGGGCGAAAACTGCCGTCGCTGGAGCGATAGACGAACCAGTCGGCGCCTCGGGCGCGAAAAATGCCGAAAGTGGGGTCGTTGAGCAGCGTGTAAACGCCCTGCGGGCCAACCAGGATGAGGGGAATGGGGTCGTCGCCTTTCTGCAACGTGACGTTACGCAGCAGGGTGTAACTGTTGTCCAGCAGTCGAGAAAGCACCGCGATGATGCTTTGCTGCGATTGCATTTGTTTTGGCCAGCCGAGACCGAAGCGCAGCAGCCCGCGCAGGCGCTTGCCCAGGGGCATGTTCTGTTGATATGGAATGGGGGAAAGATCTCGGACGATCATAAGGGAGGCAGTTCCGCCGGGTGAGGACGAGATTCTGGCCTACAGGGGGTGGACACCGGCGAGGGAATCCCTGTCCTCAGCGGGGGCATCTCCGGCAACGATGTGTTCGCTGCCGTTGCTGCCGATCAGCCGGACAGGATGCTGGATTTCAAAGCGGTTGCCCTGGAAAGGCAGACGACGCCCGGTGAAGAAGCGGGCGCCTTTCTTGAGTCGTTGCATCAGCGCCTCGCGTTTCAGCAGCATCACGTCGCTGAACACAAAGCCGTGGCGAAGGTAGGCTCGCACCCATTCGATTTTCCCATCGGGGTTGTAGTGTACGGTTTCGATTACGCCATCGAATTTTTGGGGTTTTGCCATATTCACCTCCGGAGGAAGTCGGGGTGCGGGGATTCGAACCCCGGACCTCTGCGTCCCAAACGCAGCGCGCTCCCAGCTGCGCCACACCCCGCTTCAGGCAGAGTATAATGCCTGATAATTGTCGTCGTCAAGGAGTTTTTTTATGGCTGTGTATCTGGATTGTGGTCGTCTGCCCATCGCTGTGCTGCGGGTTGAGCGTCCCGAGGTGCGCAACGCGCTGGACTGGGAGGCCATGCAGGCGTTTGCGGCTTGTGTGGAGCAGGCAGCGGCTTTGCCGGGATTGCGGGCGTTGATTGTTACGGGCACGACGGATGCGTTCATCGCCGGCGGTGATCTGCGAGTTTTGCATCAGGCGGATAGCCGGGAGGATGGCCGGCGGCTTTCGGCGGGGATGACACTGGCGCTGGATCGCCTGGAGCAGTTGCCCTGCCCGGTGATCGCGGCCATCAACGGGCCGGCGCGCGGCGGAGGGGCGGAGGTCGCCCTGGCCTGTGATCTGCGGGTGGCCTCGGAGGACGCCACCCTGAGCTTTGCGCAAATTCATCTCGGCCTGACGCCCGGATGGGGAGGCGGGCAGCGTCTGCTGCGGCTGGTGGGCTATAGCCGGGCGTTCGATTTGCTGGCGACCGGCCGGGTGTTGGGAGCGGAGGAGATGCTGGCGCTGGGCGTGGTGAACCGCCTGGCGGAGAAAAGCCGCGCGCTGGAGGCGGCCTTTGCACTGGCCGAGGCGATGTTGAGGCAGTCAGCCGAGGCGGTTGCGGCGATCAAGCGGCTGCTGCGCGCCGGTATGGAATTGCCGCCGCCCCTGGCACGGGCGCAGGAGCAGCAGCTTTTCCCGCCGCTGTGGGATTCGCCGGCCCATCACCAGGCCGTGGCGCGCTGGTTGCAGAACAGGCGGGCGAAACGTGCGTGAATGGGTGGCGCTGTATCACACGCACCACAGCCTGGAAGCAGAAGATCAGGCCTTTTGGCTGTGGCTGGCAGAGCAAAGCGGCGGCCCGGTGCTGGAATTGGGCTGCGGCAGCGGACGGCTGACGTTACCCCTGGCGCAGCGCGGCCGGTGGGTGGTGGGTGTAGACCGCGACTTCGATATGTTGTGTTATGCTCGCGACCTGGCCGCCCACAGCGGCGGGAGGTCGCCAGATTGGGTGCAGGCCGATTTCTGCCATTTGCATCTGGCTCAGCGTTTTGCCCTGATTTTCCTCGCCTGCAACACTTTCAGTACGCTTACCTGCAGGGAGCAACGCGCCGTGCTGGCGGTCGCCCGTCGGCATCTGACAGGCGCGGGGGTGTTCGCCGTCAGTATGCCCAATCCCCTGCTGTTGGAGACGCTTCCGCCGCGCGGCGAGCCGGAGGTCGAGACGGTATTCGCGCACCCGGAGAGCGATGCGGTGGTGCAGGTGCTCAGCGAATGGAGGCGGGAGGGCGAGGTCGTCACCCTGCGCTGGTATTATGATTGTCTGTTCCCGGATGGCACAACGCGCCGTCATGAATTGACGGCGCGTCACAGGTTGCAATCGCTGGATTCTTTGAGAGACTTGTTCGAGCAGGCCGGATTACGCCTCGAGAGGCAGTACGGCGATTACGAACGTCATCCTTTTGCGGCTGATTCGCCCTGGCTGATCCTCACGGCAAGAAGTTCCACGGATTGACGCGCGAAGTGCCGTAGTGCAGTTCGAAGTGCAGGTGCGGGCCGGAGGAATTTCCGGTCGTGCCCATCGTGCCGATCACCGCGCCCTGGTAAATGCTCATGCCGCAGGAAACGAAGTAGTTGTCCAGGTGGGCGTAGAGCGACTGCCAGTCGTTGCCGTGATCGATGACCACCAGGTTGCCGTAGCCGCTGGAGCTCCATCCGGCGAATACCACCACGCCATCATCCACCGCGTAGATGCTATCGCCGCGCTTGCCACCGATGTCGATGCCGGAGTGATTGGCGGCCGGATTATAGTCGTAGCCGGAAAGCCAGTGGTTGTCTGTTGGCCAGACGAACAGTCCGTCGCCGACGATGCCGTCGCTGATCTCTCCGCAGTATCCCGGCCCGTAGGTGCGCGCCACGGCGGGGTTATCGCGCGGGATGCGCGGCGGGCCGTAGTTGATCAACTCCCGCTTCCCGCCTGGCACGATCAGCATCGTACCCGGTTCGATGTTCACGTTGTCGGGGTCCTGGTCAAAGAGATCGAAATGGTTGCCGGGGTATTGCAGAATGGCCTCCGGCTCGACGCCGTAGTACTCGGCCACGCTGCGCAGGTTTTCTCCCTCACTCCATTTATGGTATGTGCCATCCACCGGCAGGATGTTGAGCACCTGACCCACCTGCAGGCGGTGAGGGTCATCGCGCAGGGTTTCGGAGTTGGCCCACAGGATGGTTTCCGGGCGCAGTCCGAATTGTTCTGCGATGCCGAACACCGAGTCGCCGGGCTGGACGGTGTAGGTGATCACGTCCACGCGCGGGCGGGTGGGGATGATTGTTTTGGCGTTGATGCGTCGGTACACGCCGCTGGAGGCTGTCATTTCTGCGGTAATCAGGGGGGGGAGGGTTTCCAGCGTGTTTTCGGCTGCGGGGGTAGGTGGAGCAGCAGCCAGCGCGTTGCGCGCCGGGTTGGAGGCCTCCGTCAGGACTGTGGTGACGTTCAGGGCGCGCATGATCAACACCAGCGCCAGAACCGGTACAAGGGAAAGCACCAGGGTAGCCACGCGCAACGCAGGCTGGAGCAGACCGGCCTCTCGCAATTGCAGCCAGAATTGCTCTATCCTTCCCAGGGGTTCTTCCTCCAGCTCGGGCGACGGTTCTGCCACCGCCTGTGACTCTTCGGGTGGCGGCGACGCCTGCGGCCGGGAGGGAAGCGATATGGTTAAATCGTCCTCGAGGGGAGAGTTGTCGGTTAATGGGTCGTACTTCATAGAAAAAGCCTTCGCCGCGGCATGATAACACCCCCTGATGGGGGCGTCAAGTTAGCGAAAAATAAGCGTTTCAGGCTTCGGCGAACAGGTCGGTGAGAATTTTTCCCTCTTCGGGCGGAGGATAAGCCTGCATGAAGAAGTCGGTGGTGTCGAACCTCAGCAAACGCAACAGCCAGCGGAATGGGCCGCCGGTGATCGCCGGGCCGATCTGGCTGGCATGGCAGCGTGAGGCAGCTTCTTTGCGCTTCAGCACAGGGGCGTAGTTTATGCGGGCATGGGTGGGGAAATCCACCAGCAGCTTGGTGAGGTCGATATCCTGGTTGCGCCCCCATTTGCTGGGGTCTTTGCCGATCAGGCGCAGGAAACCCACGGCGAAGCGCAGGAAGCGTTTGGAGATGGTGTGGTAGTACAGCCGTTGCGGCTGGTAAGGGGGCAAATCGCAGGTGAAGTCCGGGTCGCCGGCCAGGTGAAAGGCGCGCTCGGTCGCCTTGTGGATGTGGATGTGGTCGGGATGGCGGTAGCCGCCGATGGGATCGAAGGTCAGCACCACCTGGGGTTTCAGTTCCCGGATCTTGCAGGCCACCTTTTGGGCGACTTCTTCCAGCGGGGCGTTGATGAACGCCTGGGGGTGGGCGTTGTCCGCCGAGCCGGCCATGCCGCTGTCGCGGTAATCCAGAAAGTGCACCCCGCTCAGGCCGAGATGGCCTGCCGCACAGCGCAGTTCGGCCTCGCGCAATTCGGCTATGGAGGCGTAGTCGCGCAGGTATTCCGCGGCGACTTCGCCAGCCTCGCCGCGCGTGGC
>RFKO01000265.1 GCA_003694235.1 Anaerolineae bacterium | reverse complement strand
GCAAAAGCGATGCGGGCTTCGTCGTGGCTGGCAATCGCCGGGATGGGGGGAAAGTGACCGTCTTCGCTGGCGAGTGGCGCACCCGCATCAAGCGCCCCATCCAAAAGCACCTGCGCCAGACGATCATAACTGGCATCCACATCCGCCTTTTTGGGATAGGCAATCTCCGGCGGCTCTTTGTACGCCCCCTTGCACAGGCGGACAAATCCGCCGCGACGCACAATCTCCGCCAGGTCATCCTGACTGCGATACAGATACGCCTGGATCACAACCCCAACATGCCTGCCGAAGCCCTCGTCCAGCATTTTGTGGAACAGCCGCAGGGTGGCATCGGTCAGCGCGGATTCTTCCATGTCGATGCGGATGAAGTTCCCCTTGCGGCGGGCGTGCTCCAGAATGCGACGCAGGTTGGCCTCGCAGATCTCCTCCCCCAACAACAGACCCATCTGGCTCAATTTGATGGAAATGCCTGAGCGCACCCCCTCCGCCTCGATCAAATCGAGCATGGCGATCACTTCATCGGCAGCGCGGTTGGCCTCCGCCTCGCTGGTGACGTGCTCCCCCAGATGATCGAGCGTGGCATGGATACCGCGCGCGTTCAACTCGCGGATCACCCGAATGGCATCTGCCTGCGTTTCACCGGCCACAAAGCGCGAGGCAACCCGCCAGGCGATCTGCCAGCGAGTGACCACGCGGCGCGCCCAGCGTGCTTTGGAGAGGTAAATGAGAAAAGATCGTAGCATGGCTTTATCCTCGGTCTGACGTCGGGTACATCTTACCTTCTTGCGCCCTCCCCGCCCAGTGCAGAAGATAATTACTTTCGATGAAATTGTACACCCATGATAGAATAACGGCCATGCGTACGCGTGGATCGTTTTCGGCTTTACAGTGGATTTCGATTTTCCTGATCCTGTTCGCCGTGGGGCTGCTGGTCACGCAGGTCGTGACCTACAGCCGCCAACGGGCGGTCTTCCCCCACGGCATGACCATCGCGGGTGTGCCGGTGGGCGGGCTGGAGCGCGCTCAGGCCGCCCAGCGATTGCTGGAGGCCTACACGCTGCCGGTAGAACTGCACTACAACGAAGAGGTGATCTGGCTCGACCCGGCGGTGGTGGACTTTCAACTCGACCTGGAGAGCATGCTGGCGGCGGCCGACCTGGAGCGCACGCGCAAATCGTTCTGGGCCGGCTTTTGGGATTACCTGTGGAACCGCCGGCAGGCGCCGGTACACATCCCGCTGCGCGCCACCTACTCCGAGGATCGTCTGCGCGCCTATCTGCAAAGCGAGATTGCGGCCCGCTACGACATCCCGGCCAAAGCTCCCGTCCCGCAGGCCGGCTCGGTGAACTTCCAGCCCGGCGAACTGGGCACCGCCCTGGATATCGAGCGAGCCATCCTGCCCATCGAAAGCGCCTTGCGTTCGCTCAACCAGCGCGTGGTCAACCTGCCGCTCTCCCGCACCCTGCCGCCGCGCCCCTCGCTCACCAACCTGGAAATTCTGCTCAAACAGACGATCGACCTGGCCGGGTTCGACGGCATCGTCGGGCTGTACATGCTGGATTTACAAAGCGGCGAGGAGATCAGCTTCGCCTACCAGAACGGGGTGGATTACCCCGTCACCCCGGACGTGGCCTTCACCACCGCCAGCATCATCAAAATCCCCATCCTGGTCTCAACCTATCGCCGCCTGGATGGCGAACCCGACCCCGAGACCGAAAATCTGATCGAAAAAATGATCGTGGAATCGGGGAACGAAGCCTCCGACTGGCTGATGGAGCGCGTGATTGACCCGCAACGCGCCCCGCTGCTGGTCACCGAAGACATGCAGGCATTGGGATTGGAGAACACCTTCCTGGCGGGGTACTTCTACCTGGGCGCGCCGGTGCTGCGCGTGTACGAAACCCCCGCCAACACACGCACCGATGTCAACACCGACCCCGATGTGTACAACCAGACCACCCCTTCCGACATCGGCATGTTGCTGGAAGACATCTACCAGTGCGCCGAGACCGGCGGCGGGGCGTTGACCGCCGTCTTCCCTGGCGAGATCACCCAGGCCGAGTGCCAGCAGATGATCTCCTACCTGAAGCGAAACAAAATGCCCTCGCTGCTGGAAGCCGGTCTTCCCGAGGGCACCCCCATCGCCCACAAACACGGCTGGGTGGCCTTCAACGGCATCATCAACCTGATCGGCGATGCCGGGATCATTTACACCGTCGGGGGCGACTACGTTCTGGTGATCTTCATGCACCACCCGGTGCAGCTGTTATGGGATCCGTCCTCCGCTCTGGTGGGACAACTCTCGCGCGCCGTGTACAACTACTTCAATCTGCCAACCCCGTAGGGGGTTCTTGCACGGCGGATTGGGCGGTCAAACCGGCATCGGGCACGTCTTTGACCATCCCCAGCCAGCGCGTACAGCGCAGATCGGCGGCCTCCACAATGCGGTCAATGCTCTCTTTTTCGGGGAAGGGTTTGCCGCGCGGGACGCCGCGCTTGCGCCAATAACGCGTGTGCGTGGTGGGCAGGTAGCTGCGCAGTTTCCAACCGCCCAACTGCAACGACACATCCCTCACCCCCGGGCCGAAGACCGGCGCCAGCGGGCCGCCGATGAAATCCCCCGGATAATAGAAATTCGTCCAGCGCGTGCAGGCAAACTGCGCGGCGTGATGCAACACCCGCACGGCGCGCAATTCTCCGGCCGAGTTGCGATAGTACGGCACCAGGATGAAGGAGTAAGACTGATTGTCTATCGGGTCGGGCTGCGGCGGGCAGGTGGGGAAAGCCAGTTCGCGCTGGCGGGCGCGCAACTCCTCCTCCGACTGCGTCAGCAGAAAAGCCGCCGAGGTCAGCGGACTGCCCAGGGTGATCAGATCGCTGACCAGCCAGGGATTGCCCATCTTCCGCTGCTCCAGCCAGAGGCGGTGCTGAAAATCCTGGAAGGCTTCCACCTGCTCCGGCGTGGGATGGTCCCCCAGGCGAGCGATGGCGGCGTTCAACTGTTTGAGATACGGCTGGCTGAAATCATCCGGCCGGCCGTGCATCTTGTTGTACTCCGTCCACAGGTGGGTGATGATATCGTAGGCGATCACGCTCCCCAGGCTGTGACCGACCACAATGATGCGGTCGTACTTGCCGGAGGTGTGCAGGTGACGCAGCAGACGGACGCCATCGGCGCGGATGCGCTGGCGTTGGGCCACGTTCTCCGGCGTCGGGGTCATATACCGTGCGGCATCCCCCAGAGAGTTGACCAGAAAGGTGCTGAAGAGCGAGAACAGCAGGCCAAACAACCAGGAGAGATTGGCGGTGTAGCGGCTCAACAGGGCGAAACCACCTCCCCCCAGCATCCCGCTGGCCAGCGCAAGACCGCCGATCAGCAGCAACAACGCCCAGGCCGTCACCCAGACCGGCAGAATTCTGGAGGGGACGCGGGCGGGGTTGCGCAGCAACAGGCGCAACAACCAGATCAGCACGTGCCGCAGGCGGGTATCGCGCATGTGGAAGGCCCAGTAATACTCGTAGAAATCGGTGCGCGGGCGGCCTTCCAGCGGGCGCGCCGAGAAACGCCGCAACTCGAACGATTCCGACATGCGGTCGGGCTTGGCCCAAAATTTCAGTTGTGATTCATCGGGGGGATCAGGCAGAACGGAGTCGACAAAGCCGCGCAGGGTATCCATCGGCCGTTGTTCACCAATGCCGTGAATAATCACAACTGCCTGACGAATGGTTGTGCGCGGCTGTTCCATCTCGGGTTCTCACGTCGTGCGGGCGATGATGTAGTCTCCCAGTTCGTGCAAAGCCTGTCGCTCGATGGTATCCGGTAGATGGGTGAGACACTGCTGGGCGCGCAGCACAAACTCTCGTGCCTCCTGCTGCGCCTGCTGAATGGCGTCGCTCTGGCGAATGGCCTCGATCAGACGGCTCATGCGTTCTTCGTTGTGATACTGGCCTTGCAGAACCGCTTGCATATCGGGGTCATCGGGGTTGGCTTCATGATAGCAAATTGCCGGCAGCGTGACAAGCCCCTGACGCAGATCGCTGGCGACCGGCTTGCCCACACTGGCCTGGTCGCCGACGAAATCCAGGATGTCATCCACAATCTGAAAAGCCATGCCGATCTGATAGCCGTAATCGCGCATGGTCTCAACAACGCCATCGTCCACCGGGCTGATCAAGGCGGCGGATTTGGCCGCCAGCACGAACATCGAAGCGGTTTTGGCGTAAATGCGCTGGAAATAATTTTCGCGGCTGGACAGACCGCGGCTGGTGAACAACTGGGTGATCTCGCCGTTGACGATCACCGCCAGGGTTTCGGCAAAGGTGCGCATCACCGGCACGGAATCCGTCTGGGCGGCCAGTTCGGCCGCGCGGGCGAAGATGTAATCGCCGGTCAACACAGTGGCGGCGGGCGACCAGGTGGCGTTGACGGTGGGGATGCCGCGGCGCAGCAGCGCGCCGTCAATCAAGTCGTCGTGCACCAGCGTGGCGGTGTGCAGCATCTCGATCGAGGCCGCCAGCGTGACCAGGCGCTGTTGGTCGGCGCCCAGCATGATGCCGGTGAGCAAAGCCACCGCCGGGCGGACACGCTTTCCCCCCGACGAAATCAAATGCGCCAGCACGGCGTGTAAATCCGGATGGTGATCCGGCACGCGCTCGCGCATGCGCTCTTCCACCAATCGGATCTGGTCTTCCACTAAAGTCAAAAAACGAATGCTCAATCCAGTTCTCTCCATCGAAACAGATGCCTCGCGTTCTGCGCCGTGGCGGCGGCTATCTCTTCCGGCTTGCGGCCTTGCACAACGGCGATTTGATCAACGATATAGCGCACATAGGCCGGCTCATTCCGCCGCCCGCGGTAGGGATGTGGCGTCAGGAACGGGCCATCGGTCTCCACCAGCAACCGTTCAGAGGGGACGCCAGCAACCATCTGCCGCAGTTGGGCGGCTTTTTTGTACGTCACCGGGCCGGTAAAGCCCAGATAGTAGCCCTCTGTCAGCGCCTGGGCGGCCTCCTCCGCATTACCGGAGAAAGAATGAATCACGCCCGGCCTTCCGCTCGGAAGGTCCGGGCGAGCCTCGCGCAACAACGTCAGCACGTCGCGGATGCAGTCGCGCGCCTCCGGCGAGGCGTTGCGGGTGTGCACCACTACGGGCAAACCGCGGCGAGCCGCCAGTTGCAGCTGCGCGCGAAAGATGCGGCGTTGCAACGGGCGCGGGGAACGGTCGCGGTAATAGTCCAGGCCGATCTCGCCGATGGCGACCACTTTGGGATGAGCGGCCAGTTCTTCCAGCGCGAAGAGCGTGCCCTCCGTCCAGGTCAACGCGCTGTTGGGATGCACGCCGACGGCAGCGAAAACGCGGGGATGCGTCTCGGCCAACTCGAGGGCCGCCCGGCTGGTTTCCAGGTCAATACCGGGGACCAGAATGAACTCCAGGCCGGCCTCCCAGGCGCGGTCGAGCACCGCCTCCAGGTCGTTGTGATAATCGTTAAAGTACAGATGACAGTGCGTATCTGTCAGGTGCATCAGATGCCGGCAATCTTCAAGCCATCCTGCAGAATAGCCTGAACTTTATCTTCGTGCGTGGTCTCGCAATACACGCGGATGATCGGCTCGGTGCCCGAGAAGCGGATCAGCAGCCAGCCGCCGTCTTCGAGCAAGAACTGATAACCGTCGATGGTGACAAAATCGGTCACCCTGAGGCCGCCAATGGTCTTGGGGTTGGCCGCCAGAATGCGCTCGATTTTCTCCTGCCGGTCGCCCTGGAAAGGCGTGTCTATGCGGTCGTAGTAATGCGCGCCCACTTTGCTGAACAGCAGTTCAAGCAACTCGTGCGGTTTACGCTCCAGGCGCACCATCATATCCAGCAGGTACAGACCGGCCAGAATGCCATCGCGCTCCGGCACATGGCCGCGAAACGCGTAACCGCCGGACTCTTCGCCGCCGATCAGCGCGTTGGTCTCCAGCATCTTGGGGGCGACGTACTTGAAGCCCACGCCGGTTTCGTACACCGGCACATCGTACATCTCGCCCAGCTTGTTCAGCATCTTGGTTGTGGAAAGTGTCTTGACGATCGGGCCGCGCTCGCCGCGCACTTCCAGCAGATAGTACGCCAACAGGCCATAGACGCGCAACTGGTTGACGAAATGGCCGTGTTCGTCACCCACGCCCAGGCGGTCAGCATCGCCGTCATTGATGATCAGCACATCCGCGCCGTACTCCAGACTGGCCTTGAGACCGGCATCCACGTTTGGCGGAATCGGCTCGGGGCGGCTCATCTCGGGGAAGATGGGGTTGCGGGTGTTGTGGATTTCGACCACCTCGGTCTTGCCGCCACCCAGCAGGCGCGGGAACCATCCGGCGCCGTTGCCCCACATCGGGTCAACCATGATTTTCAAACCGGCATCCCGGATGGGCTGCAAATCGATCAGGCGTTCCAGTTGAGCGATGTAATCTGGAGCGGGGTCGAAGCGTTCCACCAGCCCTTCGGCCTCAGCCTGCGCCAGCGGCATCCTTTGCGCCTCGCTTTCATCCACAGGGATGCGCGCTTCGATATCCTTAAGGCCGTCCGGGGGGATCGCGCCGCCGTGCCGATCGCGCACTTTGAAACCGTTATCCCAGGGCGGATTGTGCGAGGCGGTGATGTTGACTGCGCCCACCGCCTGGCGGGCGACGACCGAATACGAGATCACAGGGGTCGGGGTCGGCCCCTCGGTCAGATAGACTTTGAAACCGTTGCCGGCCAGCACCTCGGACACCGCGGCGGCAAACTGCTCACCGAGAAAGCGCTTATCGTGCCCCACCACCACCGCTTTGCCGGCATGGCCCTGCGCTCGCAGGTAGTTTGCAAAACCCTGCGCGCAACGCCTCACATTGGCAAAGGTGTAATTTTCGGCAATTTTGCCGCGCCAGCCATCCGTGCCGAACTTGATTGTCTGTACCATGAAGCCTCCACGAGCCGATATTTGGCTGTATTATATCAAAGGCAACCCGGATTGGCATGCTATAATCGCGGTTATGACAACCGATCGCATCTATCTGGATTATTCGGCTTCCACGCCGGTGGATGGACGAGTGCTGGAGGCCATGCTGCCCTACTTTCAGCAGCATTTTGGCAATCCATCCTCGATCCATCGCTTTGGGCAGCGCGCCGAGGGCGCGGTGGAAAGCAGCCGCGAGCAAATGGCCGCCGCGCTCAACTGCCAGCCCCACGAGATTGTGTTCACCTCCTGCGGCTCGGAGAGTGACAACCTGGCGCTGCGCGGCGCGGCGCTGGCGGCGCGACAGCAGCGCGGCGCCAATCACATCCTGATCAGCCCGGTGGAACACCATGCCGTCGCGCGCACGGCGGAGCAACTGGCCGAGGTTTTCGGTTTCGAGGTGGAAAGACTGCCAGTGGACGAATACGGCCGCGTCTCCCCCCAGGAGGTCGCCCGGCGGCTCAGACCGGACACAGCGGTGGTATCGATCATCCATGCCAACAACGAAATCGGCACGCTCAATCCCATCGCCGAGATCGGCGCGCTGTGCCGCCAGCGGGGCATCCCTTTGCACACCGACGCGGTGCAATCGGGGGCGCATTTTCCGCTGGATGTCGCCGCGCTGAACGTAGATCTGCTCTCGTTGGGAGCGCACAAATTCTACGGCCCCAAGGGAGTGGGTGCGCTGTACGTGCGCGAGGGCACCCCCCTCCTCCCGACGCAAACCGGCGGTTCGCAGGAATTGGGGCGACGCGCCGGCACGCAAAACGTGCCCTACATCGTGGGCATGGCGACGGCTTTCGCCCTGGTGCAACAGGAACACGCCGAGCGCGCCGCCCACGAGCGCGCGCTGAGGGACCGCATCATCGGCCGCGTGCTGGAAGAAATCCCCGCCGCGCGGCTGACCGGTCACCCGGAAGAACGGTTACCCAATCACGCCAGCTTTGTCTTCCGCGGCGTGGACGGCAATCAGCTGCTCATCCTGCTGGACGCGGCCGGCTTCGCCTGCTCCTCCGGCTCGGCCTGCAAAACCGGCAACCCCGAACCTTCCGAGGTGCTGACTGCGATAGGGCTGCCGCGCGCGTGGGCGCTGGGCTCGCTGCGCGTCACCGTGGGCAAGGACACACGCCCCGAGGAGGTGGAGCGTTTTCTGGATGCATTGCCGGAGTTGGTAGAAAAAGCACGGCTTCACAATGGAGAACATGGAGAATCACCATGAAACACAGAGAAAAGCCGATGAACTCTGTGTCTCCGTGGTGCGATTGCCGCTAACACGGGTCACATAACTTTGCACACAAAAGCTACTGTTGTCATTGCCATGTCAGGCGGGGTGGATAGCTCGGTCGCCGCGGCGCTGCTCAAGGAGCAGGGCTACAACGTGATCGGGATGATGCTGCGCCTGTGGAGCGAACCGGGGAGAGAGAGCGAAAACCGCTGCTGCACGCTGGACTCGATGAGCCTGGCGCGGCGCATCGCGGCGCGGCTGGATATCCCCTTCTACGCGGTGGACGCGCGGCAAGTCTTCCGCCAGACGGTGGTGGAGGCCTTTATTGATGGCTATACGCAGGGCATCACGCCCAACCCCTGTCTGGTATGCAACCGCAAAATCCGCTGGGGCTTCCTGCTCGAACAGGCGCTCGCCCTGGGCGCCGATTACCTGGCAACGGGACACTACGCCCGCCTGAGAACCGCCCAAAGCGAAGCGACGGGAGAGACCGCCCCTGTCCAGTTGCTCAAAGGGCGCGACGAGGGCAAAGACCAGTCCTATGTCCTGCATGTGCTCAACCAACGGCAGCTGCGCCGCGCCCTCTTCCCGGTCGGCGAATACACCAAGGAGGAAGTGCGGCAAATGGCGCGCGACTTCAACCTGCCGGTAGCCAGCCGCGCCGATAGCCAGGACCTGTGCTTTTTGGGCGAGGGAACATACGCCGAATTCCTGGAACGAAACGCCCCCGCTGTCAAACGACCGGGGCCGATCCTCAACACCCGCGGCGAGGTCATCGGAGAGCATCGCGGCCTGGCGTTCTACACCATCGGCCAGCGGCGCGGGCTGGGGATCGCCGCCGCCGAACCGTTGTACGTCAAAGAGAAAGACCTTGCCCGCAACGCGCTGGTGGTCGCCCCCCGCGCCGAGCTGGGCAGCCAGACCCTGCTGGCGGCGGAGGTCAACTGGATTCGCGGCGAAGCGCCGCCCGCGCCCTTTCGCGCCGAGGTCAAAATCCGTTACAAAGCTCGCCCCGCCTGGGCCACGGTCACGCCCTTGCCAGAAAACCGCGTCCGGGTACAATTCGACCAGCCGCTGCGCGACATCACTCCTGGCCAGGCCGCCGTGTTCTACCAGGGCGAAGTCTGCCTCGGCGGCGGCCTGATTCAACAGCCATGACTCTGCCCGCGCTGATTTTTGGCATTCTGTTCTCCACGTTGCTGGGTGCGCTTTTCCATCTGCTCCGCGGCGGTGGAGCAGGCCGGTTGTTGCTCTACCTGCTCGTCTCCTGGCTGGGCTTTTGGGCGGGACACGCCTGGGGCGTCGCCCAGAACTGGGATTTCATCCGCCTGGGGCCGTTACGCCTGGGCGCAGCCGGTGGCGGCAGCCTGCTCCTGCTCATC
>RFKO01000032.1 GCA_003694235.1 Anaerolineae bacterium | reverse complement strand
TCGCGCCCTCTTGACGCCGTGCGGAGTGTGCACTAAAATCATACCGACTGGTCGGTATGATTTCGGCACAAAGGATACCCCTCATGCAACAACGCAGCCTGCAAACCCGCGCCCGTCTACTGGATGCGGCGCTCAAATGCTTTGCCCGCCAGGGCTTCAACGCCGCCAGTGTGGAGAGCATCTGCGCCGAAGCCGGCGTGAGCAAAGGCGCTTTCTACCACCATTTCCCCTCCAAACAGGCCCTCTTCCTGGTTTTGCTCGAGGGCTGGCTGACCACCATCGAAGGCAGCCTGGACGCCGCGCACAGCGAGCGCGTCCCCGATACTTTGCTGGAAATGACCGATCTCCTGCCGCTCATCCTGGAGACCGCCGACGAGCGTCTGCCCATGTTCCTGGAATTCATGCTGCAGGCCATCCGCGAAGAACAGGTCTGGCAGGCGACCATCGAACCCTACCACCGCTTCCAGGAGTACTTCGCCGCCTTGATCCGCCGCGGCATTGCCGAAGGTTCGTTCGCCGGGGTGGACGCCGACGCGGCGGCCCGTACCCTGGTCTCGTTGGCCGTCGGCCTGTTGCTCCAGGGCGTGCTCGACCCGCAAGGCGCAGACTGGGGCGAGACCGCGCGGCAGGGAATGCGGATTTTTTTGAAAGGTTTGAAACAAGACAATGACGAATGAACCCATCCTGGTGACCGGCGCGACCGGTCACATCGGCAACGTGCTGGTACGCGAACTGCTCCGGCGCGGCGCACACGTGCGCGCCCTCACCCTCCCCGGAGAAGACCTCACCCCCCTGGCCGGCCTGGACGTCGAGATCATACCAGGCGATGTCCGCATCGCCGACAGCCTGCCCCCCGCCTTCGAGGGCGTGGACACCGTATACCATCTGGCAGGCGTGATCTCCATCCTGCCGGGGGACGATCCGCTGGTCTGGCAGGTCAACGTGGAGGGCACGCGCAACGTGCTGGCCGCGGCGCGCCAGGCCGGCATCCGCAGACTGGTGTACACCAGTTCCATCCATGCCATCCGGCGCGTTCCCCACGGCACGGTCATCGACGAACGTCTGCCCTTCGACCCGCACAACCCCTACGGCGCTTACGACCGCTCCAAAGCTGCCGCCAGCCTGGAAGTCCAGCGGGCCGCGGAACAGGGCCTGGATGCCGTGATTGTCTGCCCGACGGGCGTGATCGGCCCCTACGATTACCGCCGCTCCGAGATGGGCGAGGTCATCCGCGGGGCGCTGCGCGGCGGAGTTCAGGCCTATGTGGAAGGCGCGTACGACTTCGTCGACGTGCGCGACGTGGCCGCGGGCCTGATCCAGGCCGCGGTGCGCGGACGGCGCGGCGAGCATTACATCCTCTCCGGCCAGCGCATCTCGGTGCGCTACCTGCTGGAGACGGTGCGTGAGATCACCGGCCTGCGCTTCCCTACCCTGCGCATCCCCCTGCCGCTGGCGCGCTTCTTCGCCCGCTTCAGCCATCTGTACTATCGCTGGCAGAACTTGCGGCCGCGCTTCACCCCCTACGCGCTGGAAGTGCTGCAAAGCAACGCCCGCATCAGCCACGCCAAAGCCCGCCGCGAACTGGGCTACCGCCCGCGCAGCCTGATGGAATGCCTGACCGACACGGTCAACTGGTTCCTGAACGCCCCACCCCTGCCGCTGTCCCCTCCTTTGCAATAAGGAACGTCTGTAGGCGAGATTGGCGATCTCGCCTACAGATTCCTGTCATTCCGCCGCCATCCCCGTCATCCTGAGCGCAGCGAAGGATCTGGCGCAGCGAAGGATCTGGCGCAGCGAAGGATCACCCCTCGCCTCGCCACTGCCAGACAGTCACCGCGCGACTGTAAAACCGGGGCCGGAGAGCGCCTCACGGCCGCACGCGAAAAACGTGGATCACGGATTTGTACTCGTCGGCCAGGCGCTCGACGACGTACAGGTAGCCGCGCTCGCGGTCGAAGGCCGCCGCCCCCACCAGGTCGCGCTTGTAGTCTTCCAGGTGAATGTTCGGGTCGAACAGGTAGTCATCCAACACCAGCGTGGCATAGGGCTGCGGCTTCCAGGATTCCATCTCCCCGCGCGCCACGGCGACCAGGTCGGCGGGGTTGTAGAAGATGATCTGCGCCTGGTAGCCCTCGGCCCAATAGCCGCGATTGTCATACGGCCATTCGGGCACTTCCGGGCAGGTGGGTGGGTCTTGTTCGGCGCAGTCATACGGCCAGACCACGCCGTTGGCGAAGCCGTACCAGGATTCGCCCATCGCTTTGGTGCCCACGAAAACCACCGCGGCTTTCTCGCCCGCCGTCAGCCACGCGCCGCCCCACCAGTGATCGGAATCGCCGTAGCCGTTCACCGCCTGGCTCTCATCGCTGACAATCTCCACGTTGCCCGGCTCTTGAACGCCATACAACAGCAGCGGCTTGACCGCCGCGAGGCTCGCGCCGCCCGCGGGGGGGTTGCCGTCCTGCCAGGGGGCATAGGCAAAGAGCGCCGGCCCGCGCCCGCTCCACGGGCCCTCGCGCGCCCGCCCCGAAGCCAGGCGGTAGCCATCCAGGGCCGCGGCCCACGGGTCGGGGATCTCGAAAAGATAATCGTTGGTCACGTAGGGAGTGTAGCCATCGAAGACCCACAACCCGGCGGCCTGGGGGTTGGCAAGATCGAGCGCGCTCCAGCCGTGCGAGGCGTCACCGAATTCCTGGAAGTGCCAGCCGAAAGCGAAGTGCAGCCTGGGGGAATCCTGCTCCCCCGCGGGTGGGAGATAAGCCAGGCCGCCGCGGGGGATATCCACCGATTGCGGATCGAACAGACCGCCGCTGATATCCTGGAAGGGTTGCAGCGTCTCGGCGGTGTTCAGATCATCCAGGTTTTTGGAGAGCACCGGCGCGGGGATGCTGATCTCCGAGACCAGCAGATGCTGATCGTGCCCGAAGCCGAAGAGTGAACCGGGGAAACCGTCGTCAGCGCCGTTCGGGTCGCCCTGCGGATAGTAGGTCAGGCCGTGGCCGCTGTACTCCCAGTTCGAGCCGCCGCTCCCCTCGGGCAGGCGGAAGGCGCCCAGGTATTCCAGGTCTTCGGGCTGGATGAGATCGGCGGAGACGGCCTGCGGCGGCGGCTCTGCTTCCGCCGGAGACCCCGAAGCGGGGGGCGCAGATTGCTCCTGTAACGGCGCCTGGGCTGGAGTCGCTTGCTGCGGCCCTGCGGCCGCGCTGGCGGGCAGATTGCAGGCCGACAGGCCAGCGATGACAACACACACGCATACCAACAACATCGTCCGTACCCAGAACTTCGTTTGATGAATCATACGATCCTCTCCTCCGAGACAACAGGCCATTCGCATGGCATTAGGGGCTGCCAGAGAGCACCTCAATGGTGATATCCAGGTTGACATGATCACCTTCCAGCGTATACGGCGTCGTTGAAAGCGTTTCCCCGCTCTCAGCAACGCCCAAAAATGACATGGTTTCCCTGAATAGTGTGTCCGGCGGGTTGAGGCGCTCGTCGCAATCCATGATGCGCGCACCAACGGTGACCATTTCACCCACGTCAGCGTTGATTGTCAGTTGATTGCTGGCAGGGGCGAAAAACACATAACTGTGACAGCCTATTCCCAGGCAACTGGCCATCTCGCGTTCTATCCAGCCGAAAATATCGCGCTGGATATCGTAGGTGCTGCCGGACAACTCCAGCCCGTCACAAGTGCCCCACAGAGATGCCCCTGGCCCCAAATAGCACCAGCAGGCGTTGAATTCCAGCGTCTCTACCTGATCCCCCGAAGAGACCCACAACTCACCGTAAATCGGGCCGGGGCGGTGCAGGCCGCGCTCATCGGCAGGCGGGTTGTGGACTTCGAGCGTATCAAAGGTGACGCGGGCGGTGTAAGGGCAGGGTTCACCCTCCAACTGCCATGTGTTGCTGAAGGCTGATTCCTCGATTCCGGTCGGCGTCAACTGCGTTGCGGTGACGTTGATTTCATGGGTCTCGCCGCAGGCAGGTAAGTAATCGTCGACTCCAATACTGTTGTTGAAAGTAAAGGCAACGCGGGCACCATCAACATAGACCCAATAGCCGGAGAGATCAGCGGGGTTGCCGTACCAATCCCAGGCCAGCCGTTCGTGCCCCAACCAACGGTACTGGGTGTGAATGAGCGGTGCGGGGATACCTGCGCCTTCACAGGAGGGGCTGCACATGCGATAACCGGCTTGAAACCAGCCATCGCCACCGGATGAGGTTACCTGGAACACCCGACCATCCCACTCCCCCGGGGGATGGCTGACGGTCACCTCGCCCAGCGAGTACAGATACTCCCCCCCTCCGGGGCCTTCGCCGACCGCCTCGCAACTGAGAAAGATTTCCAACGAGTCGCCCACCGGCACCATCACATGCGAGCGTTCGCCACCAATCCACT
>RFKO01000264.1 GCA_003694235.1 Anaerolineae bacterium | reverse complement strand
TCGGAATTCATCGCCGAGGGCGTGGTGCTCTACGAGGAGTACGGCGACGGCGAGCGCGACACTTACTACGCCGACGGGCAGGGCATCGCCACCGACATCCCGCTGGTTGTGCTGGTCAACGAAGGTACCGCCTCGGCATCTGAAATCGTCGCCGGCGCGATCCAGGATTACGAGCGCGCCCCGCTGGTCGGCTCGACCACTTTCGGCAAAGGCTCGGTGCAGAACTGGGTGCCGCTGAGCAACAATCACGGCGCGGTGCGGGTGACCATCGCCCGCTGGCTGACGCCCAAAGAACGCCTGATCCACGAGATCGGCCTGACCCCTGACTATCCGCTCGCCGTGGTCACCCAGGAAGCGATTGACAACGGCTTCGACCTGGAATCGCTTGGCCTGGCGGAGGATCAGATTGTCATTCTCTCAGCCACGGACGTACAGCAAGGCAAAGACCCGCAACTCGACCTGGCCGTCCAGGTGCTGACCGAGATGCTCAACAAGTGAGAGACATGTTCCGCTCCTAAGGAGGTAACCATGTTCTTCAACAGCGGTTATTTGATCTTCATGCTGCCCGCATTCTTGCTGACCATGCTGGCGCAGATGTATGTCAGTTCATCCTTCAAAAAGTGGAGCCGCGTGCCGGCCAGCAGCGGCTTGAGCGGCGCCGAGGCCGCGGCGCGGCTGGCGCGCTTCGCCGGGGTGAACATCTCCATCGAGGGTGTGCGCGGGCAATTGAGCGATCACTACGATCCACGCACGCGCACCCTGAGGCTTTCTCCCGCCGTCTTTCAGGGTGGCTCGGTCGCCTCGCTGGCCGTGGCGGCCCATGAGCTCGGCCACGCCCTGCAGCACAAGGAGGGATACAGCCCGCTGCGACTACGCAGCATGCTCGTGCCGGTGGTCAACTTCGGCTCGTATCTGGGCTGGATTCTGTTGATGATCGGCCTGCTGCTGCGCCTGACCGACCTGGCCTGGCTGGGCGTGGCGGTGTTCAGCGGCGGCGTGTTGTTCGCCCTGGTCACGCTGCCGGTGGAGCTGAACGCATCCAAACGCGCCCGCGCCCTGTTGGCTCAAACCGGTCTGATTCGATCCGAACAGGAGATGCGCGGCGTGAGCACGGTACTCAACGCTGCCGCCCTGACTTATGTGGCCGCCCTGTTTACAGCCGTGATGCAACTGCTGTACTGGGTATCCCTGGTCGCCGGTATGGGCGGTCGCAGGCGTTAGTCCCATCCACCGCACATCCGAGACACTTTTTGGCATCATGGAGTAATCACCATGCAGTGGAAACGCGTCTTATACGCATTTTTCCTCGTCGTGGTCGCCGGCGCGTCGGCGCTCAGCGGAGCCGTTGCCGGTGGCGTGGCGGTGTATCGGGCGATGCAGAGTGAAACGCCGCACAACGCGGCCCTGCCGCAACCCTCGTCGGCCACTCAACAGATCACCGAGCAAAAGATCGTCACCACCGACATCAGCACGGCCATCACCGATGCGGTCGAGAAAGTCGGGCCAGCGGTGGTCACCGTGGTAGGCGTGGTGCCGGGACAGGTCACTTTCTTCGGGCGCACCTCCGACCAGACGGTCAGCGGCAGCGGCGTGTTCATCAGCTCGGACGGATACGTGATCACCAACAATCACGTGGTCGAAGACACCGCCGAAATCAGCCTCATTCTGGCCGATGGCAGTGAGATGCCGGCGACGCTGGTGGGGCGCGACCCGTTCTCGGATGTGGCGGTGCTCAAGGCCGAAGGCACGCCGCCAGCGGTGGCCACACTGGGGAACTCCGACAATTTGCGGCCTGGAGAGACGGTGATTGCCATTGGCTCGCCGCTGGGTGATTTCAAAAACACGGTGACGGTGGGCGTGATCAGCGCGACCGAACGCGCCATTGAGGTTGACCAGAACCGCCTGATGGAGGGGTTGATCCAGACCGATGCGGCCATCAACCAGGGGAACTCCGGCGGCCCGCTGGTCAACCTGGCCGGTGAGGTGATCGGCATCAACACGCTGATCGTGCGCGGCGGCGGCTACGGCAGCGCGGTGGCCGAAGGGCTGGGCTTCGCCATCCCATCCAACAAAGTGCGCGCCGTGGCCGAGCAATTGATCGCCAACGGGCGGATGGTTTACCCCTACCTCGGTATCCGTTACCAGTGGATCAGTCCGGCGATCGCCCGCAACTACAATCTGCCGGTGGAGAGCGGCGTGTACGTCGCCCGCGTGGCGCCCAACACCCCCGCCGAAAAGGCCGGCCTCCGCCCCGGCGACATCATCACCCACATCGGCGAGCAAAAACTGGATGCAGACCACCCCTTCATCAACGTGCTTTATTCCTTTGCCCCTGGCGAAACCACCACGTTGACCGTAGTGCGCGATGGAAAGACGCTCACCCTGGAGGTCACCTTCGCCGCGCAACCCTCGAATTAGCCAACAAGTCCGGGTGATCGCCGCTCAGGCACGCCGGTAAATCAACAAATCCACTCCGGCGCGGCGCACCTGGCGGAAGTTTCCGCCTTCGGCGATCACCCGCAACGCGGCAGGGATATCGCGCACCTGCGCACCGGCCAACATGGTGACCCCCAGATCGAACAACAAAGGGCTGAGCGGTGTGCTCGGCCCCAGCAGCATCACCTGCGCCTCCGGGTTGCACAGGCGCAGCAATCCCTCGAACGTATGGTTCATCAACGTCATCGCGGTGATGACGACCAAATCCGCCCGCGGCAGCACCCGGTCGGCGGCTTCGGCGGGCAAATCGCCCGGCCGGGGACGCTTTTCCAGCACATCCAGATGGGAGATCCGGGCACGCAATCGTCCGGTGAAAGGGAAATGCCCCACCAGAGCGACGCGCCGCTCGCGCCCGCGCTGTAAAATCAGGTCAACCGCGTTGCGCGCCTCCCCCTCAAACGGCAAAGGGGGTAGAGCCGCATTGAGCGCCGCCATGGCCAGACTCTTGCGAGGCGAAACGCCATCCGTCAGCCACGCCAGTAAATCCGAAACCGGCCGGCCGCGCAAAGCGCCCGCTCCAGGAATTTCCGGCTGATCGCCGTGAACATCCCGTCCGTTAAGCGTGGCTGCCAGTCCACAGCGTCGCCCCGCTTCGTGCTCCACAACAACCGCCGTCCAGTTCAAGCCGATCAGCACGTCCTGCACCTCGCCGGGAAGCGCCTGGTCGGCCAGCAAAGTCAACAAATTTTCCATGCCGCCAATTATAACGCCGCGCTTTGCGCTTGGGAGCACTAAAAAGTTGTTATTGATGCTCGCCAAAATACGTTAGGTGCGACTGCAAAGAGATGCACCGCGGAGCACGCAGAGATCGCCGAGATTTTTTATGGTCGGCTTTGAGAGCCTTGAAATTCTGTCGCGAAACTCGCGTTTTTTGAAGCGCATCTTCGATTTTCCTCTGCGTA
>RFKO01000263.1 GCA_003694235.1 Anaerolineae bacterium | reverse complement strand
GTATGCGATGGCGTTGCTGGCGCTGCTGGTGGGTGTGTTGTTGAGCGAGGCGGAGCGGGTGGATGTGGTACAGCCGCGTCATTGGGCTGGCGCGATCGCGCTGACAACGCTGGGTGTGTTGAATGTGCTGGCAGCGAATCCGTTGACGTTGCTGGTGTTGTGGACCGCCCTGGATATTGCCGAAGCGCTGCTGTGGTTGCGACGGCTGCAAGGAGAGCGCGATCGGGAGCATGTGGTGATCGGCCTGGCAGCGCGGCTGGGAGGTACGGTGTTGTTGTGGGGGAGCACGGTGTATGCGCCGGCTTTTGATTTTCGCCAGGTGCCGGACGAGGTAGCCTTGTGGCTTTTGCTGGCCGGAGGGTTGCGTCTGGGCGTACTCCCTCCCTATCGTTTGCGCTTGCAGGGCGGCGGCTGGCCGCGCGGCGTGGGCACGTTGATACGGTTGATCCCCGCGGCCGGCAGCCTGATGCTGATCGGACGGGTATCCGACACGAAGGCAGACTTTCCGTTTCCCTCTGTGCTTGTAGCGTTGATTTTGCTGGCCTCTTTGTCGGGCGCATTTTCCTGGTTGACCGGCCGCTCGGCGAGGCGGGAGCGCGGCAGCTGGATCCTCGGCATGGCGGGCCTGACGCTCTTGGCTGCGGTGATGCGTTTGCCGACCGCTTCTCTGGCGTGGGGGGTAGGTGGACTGCTGGGCGCCGTGCCGCTGTTCTTCTCTGACAGACCCTCGCGCCCCGAGCGCGTCTTTACGCTTTGTGCCGGTCTGGGGCTTTCGGCCCTCCCCTTTACTCCCCTTTGGGCGGGAGCGGCGCTTTTGACACGTTCCGCACCCCTGGCCGCGATCGGAGCGGGAGCGTCGTATCTTATGCTGCTCTCGGGTTGGTGGCGGTTTGGCTGGCGGCAGAGTACCGAGGTGACCGACAGGCCGGTCTGGGCGCGTGCGATCGGGGCGTTGGGTATTTTCCTGGTGGTCGTCACCTGGTGGGTAGCAGCCTGGCTTGGCGGTGTGCGGCCGCCGGAGCCTGGTTACTGGCAGGTGCCGCTGGCGTGGGTGGGGGGCGGTTTTCTGGCTCTTTCTGTTGTGCTGGCGCGCCTGTGGGCCGCCCATCGCCAGTCGCCTGCCGGCAGACGGGCTGCATTCCCTCGCCTGAACGTGTATGGGGCCTTGTGGCAGGTCTATCGTTTCCTGATCCGCCTGGCTCGACTGGTATCGCAGTTGCTGGAGGGAGAGGGCGGCGTGCTGTGGGCGTTGTTGCTGTTACTGCTTTTGTTTTCCTTCCTGCGTTTTGCCACAGGAGGATGAGGTACATGAACCTGCTTTTGTTACAACCGTTTGCCGGTGTGTTGGTTTTGGTCACTGCATTGATTTTGCTTCTCAGCCGTGATTGGCGGGTGAGCATCAGCGCGCTGGGGGCGCAGTATGTGGGCGTGCTGCTGTTGATCATGCATTACTGGCCGTTGGAGTTTGCCGTGGTCAAGCTGATAGCCGGCTGGATGGGGGCAGCCATTTTGGGAATGGGGCTGGCCGAGAATGCTTCTTCATGGGGCGAGGGGATGGCAGGCGGTTACAGCGGACTGATGTTCCGCTTCTTGCTGGCCGCCCTCATGGCTTTACTGGTTTATTCGCTGATCCCTCAGGCCGCGGTGTGGTTCAATCGGGCCACATATGCCCACATTCTGGCTGGCCTGGGGTTGATCGGCATGGGTGTTTTGCATTTCAGCCTCAGTGTGCGGCCGCCGCGCATTGTGCTGGCGTTGTTGACGGCGCTTTCGGGTTTTGAGGTGTTGTATGCCACCATGGAGACCTCGTTGCTGATCAACGCGCTGCTGGCAGGGCTGACCCTGGGGATTGCTTTCCTGGGGGCATATTTCTGCGTGGCGCCTGTCATGGAGGAGAGGGCGTGAACGCGCCGCTCATCTGGATTCTGTTGCCAGGCTTGCTGGCCTTGCTGCTGGCGTTGTTGCCGCTGCCTGTACGCTTTCGCAAAGCGGGTGCGCTGGGGGCTGCGTTGTTCTTCACCCTGCTGGCGGCTGTGTTGCGTGTAGACGAGGTGCAGGTGATCGGGCCACTGGCCTATCGCATTCCGTCGGAGTGGGTGGTGGCCGGGCGCTCTTTCGTGCTCGATGAAAGCGGGCGCAAGATTGCCTTTTCGGTTTACGTTGCGCTGGCTTTCTGGCTGCTACCGGCTTCGGCTGTGGCTGTGCCCGCGCTGTTTTCTCCTCTGTCTCTGGGCAGCGCGGCGCTCTTCCTGGCGGCGTTGACGGTGCGTCCGATCTTGTTTGCTCCGTTGTTGATTTTCGGCGCCGTGCTGTTGCAAATCTTTGTGCTCACACCGCCGGGCAGGCAGGTGAGCGCGGGCGTTCTGCGGTTACTGGCTTATCAGGCAATTGCCATGCCGTTTCTGTTGATTGCCGGATGGCTGGTCAGCGGAGTGGATCAGCGCACAACAGGCGTGGCCGAAATTCCGGTGCCGTTGTTTCTGGGCCTGGGGCTGGCTTTTCTCTTCGGAGTGTTCCCGTTGCACAGTTGGGTGCCGATGATTCTGGAGAAAGGCGAGAGCTATGCTGCTGCCTTTGCGATTACCTTGATGATGCAGGTCAACGGTTTGTTTCTGGTTGAATTCCTGGGGCGCTACGCCGCTCAGGAATCCCTGCTGGGGTTTGAGCAATACCTGCGGTATGCCGGTGTGGTGATGTGGGGATTCGCAGGGCTTTGGTCGCTTTTCCAGCGCGACCTGGGGCGAATGCTGGGATTTGCCTTGCTCGCCGAAATGGGACGTATGTTGCTGTGGTTGGGGCTGGACAGCGGCGGCGGCTGGTATATGCAGACGCTCGCCCCGCGCCTGCTTGCCTTTGGCGTGTGGGCGCTGGCGCTGAGCCTGTTGCGGCCGCGCGTTCCTGGTTTTCAATTTCGGGATGTGGTCGGCGTCGGACGTCGTTTCCCTGTCGTCTCTTTGGGCATCGTGGTGGCACATGCTTCTGCGGCCGGCTTGCCCCTCCTGGCCGGATTCCCACTGGCATGGAGCCTGACGCGTTTGCTGGCCAATCGACATGCCGGCATGGCGGTGATCGCCTTGTTGGGAACGGCCGGGTTGTTGGGCGGGGTTTTGCGCACGCTGGCGGTGTTCCTGATGGGAGAGGAAGCGGAGGCAGAGGCCGAGGGGGAAGAGAGACCACACTGGTACCCGCGCTTGCTGGTTGTGATGGGCGTGCTCGGTCTGTTGGTGCTCGGTCTCTTTCCGCAGGCAATTTTCTACCTCGCCGGGATTTGGGATTAGGGCGTGAGCACGCCCCTCGTGCTATAATTTCCCCGCTTTGGGGCAGTTCAATCCCCCCTCAGGAGAGATGCCATGAACGCACAAGATTCACAGGCAGTCATCAAGCGGCTGGACTGGCTGGATGATGAGCGGCGCAAGGATAAGCACGTCATCGCCCAGTTGCAGGAGCGCGTGCTTGCCCTGGAGGGCAGGCTCAAAGCTGC
>RFKO01000262.1 GCA_003694235.1 Anaerolineae bacterium | reverse complement strand
GCGCGGTCGTCGCTGTTCATAAAGACTTCGAGCTTTTCTTTCAGCGTCTCTTTCCCGCGCGCTTCGCCGACGGAGTCAAAGCGCGGCTTTTCTCCCGGCGGCTCGTATTCCAGCGTCTCCAGGTTAAGCGTCCAGTATTCCTTCTTGCCATTCTTGCGCACCTGCTTGTAGAACCCCTGACCGGTCTTGTTGCCCAGCCAGCCGCGTTCCACCAGCGTGTGAATTAATTTGTTGGCTTTCTCGGATTGCAGGTACTTTTGGGCGTGTTGGTCGTGAGGGATGGCTGCGGCCAGGTTGACGCCCACATGTTCCCACACATCAATGCCCACCAGGTCCATCAGGCGGAAGGTCGCCGTCTTGGGGCGACCGATGACCGGCCCGGTGATGGCGTCCACCTCTGCCACCGTGTAACCGTTTTCCAGGATGTAGTGCAGGGCGAACGCGCCGCTGCCGAATCCCATGCGGTTGCCGATGAAGTTGGGCGTGTCCTTGCAGGGGACGATGCCCTTGCCCAGGCGGTATTCACCGAAATGACTGATGAATTCCACCACTTCGGGCAGGGTGTCCGCGGTGGGGATGATTTCCAGCAATTTGAGGTAGCGCGGCGGGTTGAAGAAGTGCGTGCCCAGGAAGTGTTGCCGGAAACCCTCTGAACGCCCTTCAGCGATCGAGGTGACCGGAATGCCCGAGGTGTTGGTGCTGACGATGCAGTGCTCCGGTCGCACCTCGTCAATGCGCGCCATCAGGTCTTGCTTGATTTTCAGGTTCTCGATGACGGCCTCGAGCACCCAATCCGCTTCCTTGATGACATCCAAGTCGTCTTCCAGGTTGCCGATGCGCACCAGGTCGGCCAGTTCGGGGGCGAAAAAGCTGGCCGGCCGGGATTTTTTGGCGCGCTCCAGCCCCTGGCGCACGATGCGATTGCGCACCTGGGGGTCATCGAGCGTCAGACCTCTGGCTTTCTCCTCTTCGGTCAGTTGGCGGGGAACGATGTCGAGCAGCGTGACGCGCACCCCGGCGTTGACCAGGTGTGCCGCCAGCGCGGCGCCCATCGTTCCCGCGCCGATGACTACAGCGTTGTTGATTTGATATTTCATGGCTTTTGCTCCTGTCTTGCTTCTAGGGTTCAGGCGTTGGGCCGAACGAGTCGATATCGGGGTTGAACTGGTCGGTCGCCCACACCTCGAAGTTGTCGAAGTGCGCCAGCACGTATTCCTGGTCCCAGCGGGTGCCGGTCATCATGCCGGCGTAGCCAGGGCCCAGGAAATCCACTTCCCAGGTGATCAACTCCACGCCGTTGACAATCAGCTTGAGGGTGTTGCCCCGGCACTCGCCGACTACATGGTTGTACACACCATGGCCGGGTTTGAGCGGGGGAGCCGGGGCGCGGATCAGGAATTCCACCTTGCCGTTGACCGTCTGCCCCAGGCCGTAGTTGCCCTCCGAGTCGATGAACAGCGTGTAGTAAATGTCGCCGGAATCCCGGCAGGCGAAGCCGTAGTATCCCTCTCCCTTGTTGACGGCAATATCGGCCTCCATGCGCACCTCGGCCAGGTGCAGCCACATCTGGCTGCTGGTGATCTCCACGTTAGGGGCGCTCACTTCCATGCTGTACACACCTTTAGGCTCGATCCAGGTCGCCCAATTGCTGCCCGAGCTCTTCAGCCAGTGGGCGTTGGGGTCGTTGAAACTCTCGTACAGGAAGTGATGCACCGGCAGCGTGGCCGTCGGCGAGGGGGTGAGGGTAGGCGTGAGGGTGGGCGAGGGCGTCCATGTGGGGATGGGCGTTTTGGTCGGCAACGGCGTCCATGAGGGGCGCAAAGTGGGCGAAGCGGTGCGCGTCGGCGCGCCCTGGGTATAGTTGTACCCTTCGGGTGTGGGCGTCCAGGTGATGAACGTGATCGGCGTGCGGGTGGGTGTGGGCGTATTGCTCGGCGGCGGTGTAGGTGTTGGCTGCGGCGTCAGCATGGAGAGCAGCGGTTCGAGCATTGGCTGCACCGTGCCGCAACCGGCCAGCAACAGCGTCAGCACCAACAGGCCTGCGAGCGAGATCAGAGAACGGTGACTGTTCTTCATCATGCGGTCTCCTCCTGCGCGGATAACATGATTGTACCGCACAAGGGATGCCCACACCCACCATCATCATCTAACGCAGCTCGCTGCCCCGATACCCCAGCATATGGCGGGCGACGACCAGGCGGTTGATCTGGCCGGTGCCCTCGTACAGATCGGTGATCTTGGCATCGCGGAACCACTTCTCGAGCAGCAGTTCGCGCGTATAACCCAGCGGCCCAAGCAGCTCCACCGCCCGCTGGGTGATCTTGACTACCGCGTCACCAGCGTACACCTTGGCCATCGAGGCCTCTTTGGGATTGTGGATCTTGTTGTCGGCCATCCACAGCGCTTTGATGGTCAGCAGCCAAGCGCCGCGCAACATCACCTCCATATCAATGATCTCGCGCTCGATGTTGGTCAGCTTTTGCCGCGGCAGCCCGTAGCGGATCTTCACGCCGTTCTTCTCCAGCTCTTCTTTGAGCAGCTCCAGCGTGGCGCGCGCGATACCGACCGCCTGCGCAGCGATGATCGGGCGGGTGGCGTCGAAGGTGGCCATCGCGCCTTTGAAGCCTTTGGTGGTCTTTTCCACCGTCGGGCTGCCCAGGATGTTGTCGAAGGGAACGCGGCAATCCTGCAGCACAATCGCGGCCGTATCGCTAACGCGGATGCCCAGCTTGTGTTCCAGTTTGGTGACTTTGATGCCCGGCGTGCCGGCCTCCACCACAAACGCGCGCATCCCGGCGCGGCCGGCGGAGGGATCGATCGTCGCCCAGACCACCACGAATCCATCCGAATCCACCAGCGCTTTGTGACCTGCGGTGACAAAAATTTTCTCGCCGTTGAGCACCCACTCGTTGGTCTCTTTGTCCAGCACGGCCGTGGTGCGGATGGCGGAGGTGTCAGAACCGCAGTGCGGCTCGGTCATCGCCATACCGTCGAAAACCGGCTTATCGCCCATGAAGCGGCTGAGAAAGCGCTTCTTCTGCTCGGGCGTGCCGGCTGCGGCCACAGCCGCCGAACCGAGCAAGCCACCCGGCAGGCAGAGGTACAGGCCGGCATCGCCCCAGGCCAGCATTTCGACCATGTGCCCCAGGCGCTGGTAGCCGATCGGCGGGCGCTTTTCTTTCTCGCCCGCGTCCTTCTTTTCCTCCTGCGGCGCCATCGAGGTGCCGCCCATCGAACGGATGGCGTTGTGCATGAAGTTGATGTAATCCCAGGGGATCTCGTGCTCATGCTCGTCGTAGTAGCGCGAGACCGGCCGCATCATGTTGACGGCCACCGTCTCCACCACGTTGCGAATCTGTTCAATTGGTTTGGGGGTTTCGAAATCGATCATGGTTGCACTCCTGTCCTCATCAGACGATAGCCAGCCCGCGGAAGGTGGCGAAGCCGCGGCCGTTGCGCATCCACATTTCCACCGGATGCTCGCGGATGTAACCGTGGCCACCCAAAATCTGCACGGCGCGGTCGGTGACCATCATGGTGGTATCCATCGCGCCGGTCAGGGCAAGATAGGCGTGTTTGGCCGCCTCCGGCTTGCCCTTGTCCAGCATCCAGGCCGCCTCCCAGACCAACAGGCGATTGGCCTCGATCCAGGTGCCCATCTCGGCGATCATGAAGGCGATGGCCTGCTTTTGTGCCACTTTGACCCCGAACACCTCGCGCTCTTTGGCGTAGTTCATCGAGTAATCCAGCGCGGCGCGCGAGACTCCGATCGCCATCGCCGCCAGGGCGACATTCGAGGACGCCAGGATGGTCTCGAAGTCGTGGCCTTCATCCCCGCCCAGGCGGTTGGCCGCGGGGACGCGCACGCCGTTCAGTTTGAGGGGGTACAGCGGCAAGGCGTTCAGGCCAAGCAGTTTCATGCGCTCGCCGACTTCCAGCCCCTCGCTCTCGCGCGGCACGATGAAGCCCTGCGTTTGGCCGTCCAGGTTGGCGTACACGATCATGGCCTCGGCATCGGCGGCGTAGGGGACGTAGCACTTTTCGCCCTCCAGCACATAGGCATCGCCTTCGCGGCGGGCGGTGGTGCGCAGTTCATTGGGATCGAAATCGAAATGCGGCTCCATCAGCGCGGCGGTGAAGGGCTTCCACTCCATCTCAATGACCGGCGGGATGTACTGTTGTTTCTGTTCTTCCGTGCCGGCCAGCAAGATGGGGACGACGAACAGGCCAGGGGTCATCACCGCCAGCGTGGCGGAGAGGTCGCCGTAGGCCATCTCTTCGGCTGCCAG
>RFKO01000261.1 GCA_003694235.1 Anaerolineae bacterium | reverse complement strand
TGCTCAGCGAACTGCACGTCGCAGAAGGCCAGCAGGTCGCCGCCGGCGATTTGATCTGCACGCTGGAGACCACCAAATCCACCGCCGAGGTGGAGGCCGAGCGCGACGGCTACATCGTCGGCCTGCGCTACGCCGAGGGGGATACCGTGCGCGCCGGGGAGGTGTTGGCGTATATCAGTGATCAGGAAATCAGGGAACAGGAGACCAAAGACAGGAAACGCCCCTCCCCTGCTCCCCAATCCCCGATCCCTGATCACATACGAGCCTCTAAAGCCGCCCTCGAACTGGCGCGGCGGCACAACCTCGACCTGAGCCAGTTCCCCGCCGAGAGGTTCATCACCGAGGCGATGGTGCGCGCCCGTCTGGAGCGCGGCGCGGCGAAGTTCGCGCCCCCCCAGAGCGAATTCGATCCCACCGCCCTGGTGATCTACGGCGGCGGCGGACACGGCAAATCGCTGCTCGAACTGGTGCGCGCCCTGGGGACGTATACCGTGGTCGGCTTCGTGGACGACGGCCTGCCGGAGGGCGAGCAAATCCTGGGCGTGCCGGTGCTGGGCGGCGGGGACGTCCTGCCCGAACTGTACGCCCGCGGGGTGCGGCTTGCGGTCAACGCGGTGGGCGGCATCGGCAACGTGGCCGTGCGGGTGCGCGTCTTCGAGCGCATTGCCGCCGCAGGGCTGGTGTGCCCCGCCGTGGTGCACCCGACCGCCTTCCTCGAACCCAGCGCCAAACTCTCTCCCGGCGCGCAGGTCTTCCCCCACGCCTACGTGGGCAGCGAGGCCCGCGTGGGATACGGCTGTATCGTCAACACCGGCGCCATCGTCTCGCACGATTGCACGTTGGGTGATTACGTCAACCTATCGCCGGGAGCCATTCTCGCCGGTGAGGTGACGGTCGGCGATGGGGCGCTGATCGGCATGGGGGTGACAGTCAACCTGGGCGTGACCATCGGGGCGGGTGCGCGGGTAGGCAATGGCGCCACGGTCAAAAGCGATGTACCCGCCAACGGCGTGGTGCGCGCCGGAACGATCTGGCCAAAATAGACCGCGGACGACGGACGACAGACCGCGGACGGCTGTTTAGAGGCACTGTCTACGGTCTGCGGTCGGCGGTCAGCCAACAGCGGTCGGCGGTCAGCCGTCAGCCAACAGCGGTCGGCGGTCAGCCGTCAGTTATCACCCCCGCAACCTGAAATTCATCATCCATGAAAACAGCCACCCTCCTCCGCACCTTCCTCCGCACCCTCCTCTGGGCCGCTGCCGACCTGGCCGCGCTGGGGCTGGTGGCCCTCACGATAGCCGGTTTTGCGGGCAAACTGTGGTGGATCCTCGACCTGTTCAGCCATTTCCGGGTGCAATACCTGGTCGGGCTGCTGGGGATGCTGCTCGTCTTCGGCTGGGGCAAACGGCGCGGGGCTTCGCTGGTCGGCGCGGCGGCGCTGATCAACCTGTTGTTGATCGCGCCGCTTCACCTGCCGCCCGCTCAACCGGAGACATCATCCGCCGTTTACACGTTGTGGTACGCCAACGTCCACACCGAGAACGCTCTTCACACGCCGACGCGTAAGCAAATCGAGCATTATTCCCCCGACATCGTGGCGCTGGTGGAGCCCGACCAGCGGTGGCTGGACGACCTGCACCTGAGCGACCTGTACCCCTACCGCGTAGAAATCCCTCGCCCCGACAACTTCGGCCTGGCGCTGTATTCCCGCTGGCCGATAGCGAACTGGGAAGTCCGGGACTTCACCGGCCTGGGGCTGCCCACCCTGGTCGCCCGCCTGGAAAGCCCCGGCGGGCCGCTGAGGCTGGTGCTCACCCACACCATGCCGCCCAAAGGAAAGTACGCCGCCCAACTGCGGGACGCCCACATGACGCGCCTGGCGGCCTATATCGCAGAACAAGACGGCGCGGTCATGCTGGTGGGCGACCTGAACGCCACATCCTGGACACCATATTTCCGCGGCTGGCTGCGCGCCTCGGGCCTGCGCGACAGCCGTCGCGGGTTCGGCGTGCAGGCTACCTGGCCCGCCGCTTTCTGGCCGTTGCGCGTGCCGATCGATCATATCCTGATCTCGCCGCAGATTGCGGTGCGGCAGCGCGCCGTCGGCGCGGACATCGGCTCCGACCATCTGCCGCTGTGGCTGCAATTCGACATCCACTCACCGTGAACTCCCCCACCTGCCACCTGACACCTGGCCTTGCCACTCCCCCCTGACACTTTCGCTTTTTCTGGTATAATTCCAGCCTGACTAGACCGGTCGGCGGCCGCGGCTGCCGGCCTGGAGACCTGCTCCCCGCGCTCCGGCGCGGGAATATCAACACAAGGAGAAAGCAGACGTCAATGAACAAAGAAGAAAAGACCAATGTGATTCAAAAATTTGCCCGGCACGAGAAAGACACCGGCTCTCCCGAGGTGCAGATCGCATTGCTGACCGAACGCATCCAGCAACTCACCGAGCACCTGCGGGTTCACAAGCACGATGAATCTTCCCGCCGCGGTTTGCTCAAACTGGTTGGGCAACGCCGCCGCCTGTTGCGCTATTTGCGCCGTAAGGATTATCAGCGATTCGTTGCCCTGACCACCGAACTGGGCATCCGCAAGGTCTAGCACGGCTCAAAGTAGATGGCTTCGCAGGTCTGCCATCTACTTTCTTTATATCCACTCAACGGGGGAGGACAACCGGTTCGTCCTCGTTCCTGGCATGTGCTATCCGCTTTGTTCTCTTTGTCCAACCCTCGCCGCCGCTCCCTGAGCGTCCTGCGGCGAGATAAATCCACTTAACCCTTGGGGCCGCCCTCCGGTTGGGAATTGGGATGCGGCGATCAGACTCTGGTCTTCGCATCCCAATCCCTGACCGGCGGCCCCACTAAACAGGAGGTACTATGACACCTGAACCCAAAACCTACACTGCCGACCTGGGAACACGGTCGCTGGTCTTCCAGACCGGGCAGCTGGCCGGACAGGCCGGAGGCGCGGTGACCGTCACCTGCGGCGAGGCCCAGATTCTGGGCGTGGCCACCATGGACAATCAACCGCGTGAAGGGATCGATTTTCTCCCCCTCACGGTGGACTACGAAGAGCGCATGTATGCCGGCGGCACGATCCCCGGCTCGTTCTTCCGCCGCGAGGGACGCCCCACTGAGGACGCCATCCTCACCGCCCGGTTGACCGACCGCCCCATCCGCCCGCTCTTCCCCAAGGATTTGCGCAACGCCATCCAGGTAATTATGTATTCCTTCTCGGCGGACGGCGAAAACCCGCTCGACATCCTGGCGATCAACGCCGCCTCCGCCGCCCTGGCGCTCTCCGACATCCCCTGGGATGGCCCGATCGGCGCAGTGCGCATTGGCTTGATCGACGGCCAGTTCGTGCTCAACCCCACCTTCGCCGAAATGGAAATCTCTGACCTCGACCTGCGCCTGGCCGGTACGCGCGACGCCGTGCTGATGGTCGAATGTGGCGCCAACGAGGTCTCCGAAGAAAAAATCATCGAGGCGGTGGAATTCGGTCATAAAGCATTGCTGCCCATCATCGAGACCATCGAGGAAATGCAACGCCAGGTAGGCAAACCCAAGCGTTCCTACACCCCCTTCGCGGTGGATGAAGACCTCAAGCAGCGCGTGATCGCACGTGCCCAGTCTCCGCTGGAGGAACTGCTCGAACGCGCCCTCCCCAAGGCCGAGATGAAAGCGGCGCTTGACGCCCTCAAAGAAGAGCTGATCACCGAGTTCGCCGGCGAGGACGAATCGCTGGCCAGGGATGTAAAACAGGCCTTTGAGACCGCCTACAAAGCCGTCGTACGCGCCCGCATCCTGGAAAAGGGCCTTCGCCCTGACGGGCGCGGCCTGAAAGACGTGCGCCCGGTGTGGTGTGCGGTGGGCACCAGCCCGCGCGCCCACGGCACCGGCCTGTTCACCCGCGGCGAAACCCAGGTGATGACCCTGGCCACGCTTGGCACGCCGCGCGACGCGCAAATGCTCGATAACCTCACCCCCATAGAGACCAAGCGCTACATCCATCACTACAACTTCCCCCCCTTCTGCACCGGCGAGGTACGTCCGCTGCGCGGCGCATCCCGCCGCGAGATCGGTCACGGCGCGCTGGCCGAACGCGCCCTCAAGCCGATGATCCCCTCCGAGAAGGAGTTTCCCTACACCCTGCGCCTGGTCTCCGAGGTGCTGTCCTCCAACGGCTCATCTTCGATGGCCTCGGTGTGCGGTTCCACGCTGGCCCTGATGGACACCGGCGTCCCCATCAAAGCACCGGTCTCCGGCGTGGCTATGGGGTTGATCAAGGAGGGCGAACGGTACGTCATCCTGACCGACATCCAGGGTGTGGAAGACCACCTGGGAGATATGGACTTCAAAGTGGCCGGTACGCCCAAGGGCATCACCGCCCTGCAGATGGACATCAAGATCAAGGGCATCACCCCACAAATCATGCGGGAAGCGCTGGCACAGGCGAAAGAAGCCCGCGCCTTTATCCTGGACAAAATGCTGGAAGTCATCCCTGAGCCGCGCAAGGAACTCAAACCGCACGTGCCGCGCATCACCACCATCCAGATCCCCGAAGACAAAATCGGGGTGGTGATTGGCCCCGGCGGCAAGACCATCCGCGCCATTCAGGACGAGACCGGCGCCCAGATCGACATCCAGGAAGACGGCACGGTGTTCATCGCCACGGCCGACGCCGAAAGCGCCCGCAAAGCGCGCGAACGCATCGAACGCCTGACCGAGTCGCCCGAAGTCGGACGCATCTACACCGGCAAGGTCACCGGTATCAAGGATTTCGGCGCCTTCGTGGAAATCATCCCCGGCACCGACGGCATGGTACACATCTCGCAGCTGGATACCCGCCGCGTCGAGCACGTTGAAGACGTGGTCAAGAAAGGCGACGAGATCACCGTGATGCTGACCGAGATCGACGAAAACGGCAAACTGCGCCTCTCCCGCCGCGCTGTGCTGGAAGGCTGGACGGTGGAAGAAGCGCTGGAGAACGACCGCGCCGGCAAGAAGAGCGGCGGCCGACGTCGCGGCGGCTCTTCCGAACGCCGCGGTGGTGGCGGAGGCGGGCGGCGTCACCGCCGCTAGACGCCCCGGCGTCCTCCCACCTCGGCGTAAGATCGTCCAACCGAACAACGTCAATCCACTGGCGCGCGGGGATGCCCTGCGCGCCAGTACGCTGCCACGAGAGAAGGAACAACCATGAGCGAAAACGAATTCCACCACCCTTTGATCATCGTCGGTTCCGGCCCGGCCGGCCTGACGGCTGCGCTGTATGCGGCGCGCGCCAACCTCCAGCCGCTGGTGTTCACCGGTATGCAACTCGGCGGGCAGGTGGCCCTCACCCACATCGTAGAGAACTACCCCGGCTTCCCGGAAGGCATCGGCGGTCAGGAACTGGTGGACGCCTTTCAGAAGCAGGCCGAACGCTTTGGCGCCCGCATCGAGTTCGACCAGGTCACCGCGGTGGACCTGAGCGAGCGGCCGTTCAAAGTGACCACTTACAGCGGTGAATACACCGCCGACGCGTTGATCCTGACCACCGGCGCCAACCCGCGCAAGCTGGAAGTGCCCGGCGAGACAGAATACGTCGGGCGGGGCGTCTCATATTGCGGCACCTGCGACGGGCATTTCTTCCAGGGCAAAGAGGTCGCCGTGGTCGGCGGCGGAGACAGCGCCCTGGAGGAGGGCATCTTCCTCACCCGCTACGCCACCAAAGTGACCATCATTCACCGCCGCGACGAACTGCGCGCCTCCAAACTGTTACAGCAGCGCGCCTTCAACAACCCCAAAATCGAGTTCATCTGGGACACCGTGGTCACCGAAATCATTGGCCAGGACGGCCAGGTGAACAAACTGCGCCTGAAAAATGTAAAAAGCGGCCAGGAAAGCGATTTCCCCACCGAAGGCATTTTCATCTTCATCGGCCACATTCCCAATACCGAGCTGTTCGTCGGGCAGCTGGAGATGGACGAACAGGGCTATCTGGTGGTGGCTCGCTTCATGCAGACCAGCGTGCCGGGTGTGTTTGCCGCCGGCGAGGTGGCCGACTCCCACTTCCGCCAGGTGATCACCTCGGCAGGGATGGGGGCCGCGGCCGCCATGCAGGCGATCCACTTCCTGGAAGAACAGAACGGTTAGCCGGTAACGACGCACCGCAAAACGACCTGCCCGGAGTCGCGCAGGCCGTTTTGTTTTAACCTCAAAGAGGACTGACATACGAAAAAAATATGACATTTGCAACTAGGCAATTCCCTGACGGTGGCTATAATCTACGGAAGTTACGCAAGTGAACCACGGAGAGGCAGGGTTCAGCAAGCCCCCCATTCCTCTGTGGCGCATCATCATAAAGTGCGTACCCGTCTTGCGGTATCAAACAATCAACTTCAACCCGAATTTTCAGGAGGCATTCGTACCATGAGGAAAAAAGTTTCCATCATCGGCGCCGGGATGACCGGCTCCACCACCGCCCACTGGCTGGCCGAACGCGAACTGGCCGACATCGTGCTGGTGGACATCGTCGAAGGCATGCCGCAGGGCAAAGCGCTCGACCTGCAAGAAGCCATGCCCGTGATCGGCAAGGATGTGACCGTCACCGGAGCGAACGACTACGAGCCGACGGCCGATTCCGACATCGTGGTGATCACCGCCGGCCTGCCGCGCAAACCCGGCATGAGCCGCGATGACCTGCTGGCCACCAACGCCGAAATCGTCGGCAAAGTGGCCGAGGAGACCATCAAACGCTCGCCCAACGCCATCTACATCGTGCTCACCAACCCGCTGGACGTGATGACCTACCTGACCTGGAAGAAAACCGGTCTCCCGGCCAACAAAGTGATGGGGCAGGCCGGCATCCTGGATTCCGCCCGCATGCGCGCTTTCGTGGCCATGGAACTGGGCGTGAGCGTGGAGAACATCAACTGCTACGTGCTGGGCGGCCACGGCGACTCGATGGTGCCGCTCACCCGCCACTCCAACGTGGCCGGCGTGCCGCTGAACAAAATCCTGCCCCCCGACCGCCTGGAAGCCATCGTGGAGCGCACGCGCAAAGGCGGCGGCGAGATCGTCAGCCTGCTGAAGACCGGCAGCGCCTTCTACGCCCCGGCCGCCGGCATCGCCCAGATGGTAGAGGCAATCCTCAAGGATAAGCACCTGATTGTGCCGGCCGCGGTGTACATGCAAGGTGAGTACGGCCTGAACGATATCTACTTCGGCGCACCGGCACAACTGGGCGCCAGCGGCGTGGAAAAGGTCATTGAGTACGAGCTCAACGAAGAAGAGATGGCCGCGCTGAAGAAATCCGCCGAGGGTGTGGCGGCCAACATTGCCAAACTGAACCTGTAAACCCGAAGGCGATTCTTGCGAATCGCCTTCTTCCCTTTACCACACTCAACCACAAAAGGAGACCGTCCATGATTCTCAAAGAGAAAATCGCAGCCCAACTTCCCGAATGGCGCGCCCGCGTGACCAAATTGCTCAAAGAACACGGCGA